>JAAYBR010000136.1 GCA_012730045.1 Candidatus Hydrogenedentota bacterium
ATGACGCACTTGGGTGCGGCGTTGGCGGGCACGAGATTGCCGCGCTTCGCTCGCAATGACGCACTTGGGTGCGGCGTTGGCGGGCACGAGATTGCTTCAGGCGCTGCGCGCCTTCGCAATGACGTGTTTGCGCGGGTGCGGATTCCTGCACGCTTCGGCCCCTTTTCGGCTGTTCGGGGTATAATACCCGCCGCCCCGTCCGGGGCGCTGTCCCCCTGGATCCCGCACACAAGGAAATCCCCATGAAACGCCTTCATCTGCTCTGCAACGCGCACCTTGACCCGGTCTGGATGTGGGAATGGGAGGAGGGGGCCGCCGAGACCCTGTCCACCTTCCGCACGGCCGCCGACCTGTGCGAGAAGTTCGGCGCGTTTGTCTTCAACCACAACGAGGCCGTCCTGTACGAGTGGGTGGAGACCTACGAGCCTGAGCTGTTTGCGCGCATCCAGCGGCTGGTGCGCGACGGACGCTGGCACATCATGGGCGGGTGGTTTCTCCAGCCGGACTGCAACATGCCCTCCGGCGAGTCGCTGGTGCGCCACGCCCTCGCGGGGCGGACCTATTTCCGCGAGAAGTTCGGCGTCGCGCCGACGACCGCCATCAACTTTGACCCCTTCGGCCACAGCCGGGGCATTGTGCAGATCCTCGCCAAGTCGGGGTATGACGCCTATCTTTTCGGACGGCCCGACCAGAACGACTGCCCCCTGCCGGACAGCGACTTCATCTGGGTTGGCTACGACGGATCCGAGGTGGCGGGGCACCGATTCATTGCGTGGTACAACTCCCAGCTCGGCAAGGCGCGCGGGAAGATCGAGAAATTCATGGAGGACAACGCCGCGCGGGAGACCGGGCTGGTGCTCTGGGGCGTCGGCAACCACGGCGGCGGCCCGTCGCACAAGGATTTGGAGGACCTCACGGCCCTCATCGCGGAATCGAAAGACGTGGAGATTGTCCACAGCACGCCGGAGCGGTACTTCGCCGAGATTGCGGCGTCCGGGCCGCCCCGCGGGCGCCACGCGGCTGACCTGAACGCGTGGGGCGTGGGCTGCTACACCTCGCAGGTGCGCCTGAAGCAGAAGCACCGCCTGCTGGAGGGCGAGCTGTTCGCCATGGAGAAGATGGCGTCCACGGCGGCGCTGAACGGCGTTGCGGAGTGCCCCGCCGCCGCCCTCCGCGAGGCGCGGCGCGACCTGCTCTTCGGCCAGTTCCATGACATCCTCCCCGGGTCGTCCATCCAGCCCGTCGAGGATGCGGCTCTCCGCCTCTTCGACCACGGCCTGGAGCTGCTTTCCCGCGAGCGGGCGCGCCTTTTCTTCGCCCTGGCCTCGGGCCAGCCGCGCGCCCCGGAGGGGCAGATTCCCGTGTTTGCGTGGAACCCGCACCCCTTCCCGGTGCGCGGCGTCTTCGAGTGCGAGTTCAACCTGCCCGACGCCAACTGGGAGGAGCAGTACACCCTGCCCGTGGTCCGGCGGAACGGCGCGGCCCTGCCCTGCCAGTGCGAGCAGCAGCACGGCAACATCAACCTCGACTGGCGCAAGCGGGTGGTCTTCGAGGCGGAGCTGGCCCCGAACACGATGAACCGGTTTGAATGCACCCTGGAGCGGGTGCTGCCCGCCAAGCCGAAACCGGAAATCGCGCCGGAGAACGGCGTGCTCCGCTTCGACAACGGCGCCCTCGCCGTGGACATCAACTGCGCCACCGGCCTCGCCGACCGCTTCGCCGTCGGCGGGCGCGGCGTGCTCGGCCCGGGTGCCTTCCTGCCGCTGGTCATGAAGGACGACGCGGACCCGTGGGGCATGCGCTACAACGGCTGGCGCGAGCCTGTCGGGCACTTCACGCCCCTGTCGCCGGAGAAGGCCGCCGAGATCGCGGGCGTGGCCGGGACGCTCGACCCGGTCCGCGTGATCGAGGACGGCGACGCGCGCACGGTCGTCGAGGCGCTCCTGGGGTACAACGACTCCTTCCTCGCCCTGACCTACCGACTGCCCAAGGCGGGCACGGAGGTGGAGGTGCAGGCCCGCGTCTTCTGGAACGAGAAAGACCGCCTCCTCAAGCTTGTCATGCCCTCCGCGTTGGCGTCGCCCAAGTATGCGGGGCAGGTGGTTTTCGGGCGCGACGAGCTGCCCGGCGCCGACCGCGAGTGCGTGGCCCAGCAGTGGACCGCCGTGCTGTCGGAGGCCGACGGCCTCGCGTTCACCTGCATCAACGAGGGGAGCCACGGCTCCGACTTCATGGACGGCGCGATGCGGCTGTCCCTCCTGCGCTCGCCCGCCTACTCCGGCCACCCCATCTGGGAGCGCCCCGTCACCCCGCAGGACCGCCTGACCCCCCGTCAGGACCAGGGCGAGCGGCTGTTCCGGTTCTGGTTCAACGCCGGGCCGCTGGCGGAGCGGATGGACGCGGTGGACCGCGAGGCCCTCGCCCGCAACCAGAAGCCCTTCGTGCTGTCCTTCTTCCCCACCGGCGCAGGCACCGCGCCCGCGCTCCCCGTGGTCACGCTGGGGGACGACGTCACGGTGCTTTCCGCGTTCAAGGAGGCCGAGGACGGCAACGGCCATATCCTCCGCATCTTCGAGCCGACAGGCCGCGCGCGGGAGACAGTGGTGAACCTGCCCCCCCTGGGCATCAGCCAGCCCGTGTCCCTCGGCGCCTTCGAGGTGAAGACCCTGCGGCTTTTCCCCGGCGCAAAGGCCCTCGTGGAGACGGACATGATGGAGAACCCGCTCTGAGGAGAGGGAATCTTCCTCAAGCGGTCGCCGTGCGGCGCAAGACCCGCTCGTAGAGACTGAGGACCTGTCCGGCCTGGACGGGGAGGGCGTGGTGCGCCTCGGCGGCGGCGCGGGCGTTGCGGCCGAGGGCGGAGCGCCGTGCGCGGTCGGCGGCGAGGGCGGCGAAGGCCGCGTGGAGCCCGTCGGGGGTGCCGTCGCAGACGAGGCCGGTCTGGCCGTCGGCGACGATTTCGGCGAGCATGCCCCGGTCGGCGACAACCATGGGTTTGCCCATGGCCAGCACCTCGCGCACGGCGCGGCAGGTGCCGTCGCTGCCGGGGACCAGCAGCACGCCCGCGTCGAAGGCGCGGAGCATGCCGACGTAGTCCTCCCCGGCGATGTAGCCGGTGAAGTGGACGCGGTCCGCGAGGCCGAGGCGGCGGACGGGCTCGAAGCCGACGGTCTCCTGGTGGGTGCCGCGCCCCACCACGACGAGGTGCGCCCGGGAATTCTCCGCCGCGAGGCGGGCGAAGGCCTCAAACAAGTCCTCGTAGTGGCGGTGGGTCTGCATGCGCGCGACGATGCCCAGCACGAAGGCGTCGGGCGGCAGGTTGAGCCGCCGCCGCCCGTCGGGCGTCTCACGGCGCGGGTCGAAGCGCTCCGTGTCCACGGCGCCCGGCACCACGGCTGTCCGCTCCCCGGGGATGCCGAAAAGCGCGGTGTCGTTTTTTTGGGCGAGCTCCGACGGCTCCAGAAGCAGGGCCGTCCCGGCGACCAGACGGCGGTGCCGCGCGGTGTCGGGGAAGCCTTCTCCCGCATAGCTCGACCGCACCACGGGCACGCCGGCGGCGGCGGCCGGGGCGAGGGAGATCTCGTGGTCGTTGTCGAGGTGGCAGTGGATCAGGTCGGGCCGCTCGGCGGCGATCCAGCGGCGCAGGGCGCGCCGGTCGAGGAAGTTGTGCCAGGGGTTCCGGTGCTTGTTCAGGCGGAATGAGAGGACCGGCTCGATGCCCCGGTCCCGCGCCGTGGCGACAACCATGTTGACGGAGGCCCCGGCATCAGGCGCGCAGGCGAAGCGGGCGTCCACACCGAGGCCGCGCAGGGCAACGCAGATGTTCAGCGCGGGCTCCGCGGGCCCGGTCCACTTGCTGTTGCTGAACAGGTGCAGCACGCGGATCGGGGGCATGGGCGGGACTCCGTTCAGTTGGCGGCCCGGGCCTCTTCCAGGCGCACGGAGACGATCTGGGAGACGCCGGACTCCTGCTGGGTGACGCCGAAGAGGGCCGACGCCCGCGCCATTGTCTCCTTGTTGTGCGTGATGATGATGAACTGGCTGTGCTCGGTGAACTCGCCGATGACGTCGAGGAAGCGCTTCACGTTCGCGTCGTCCAGCGGCGCGTCCACCTCGTCCAGCACGCAGAAGGGGCTGGGCTTGGCGGCGAAGACGCTCACGAGGAGGGCGATGGCCGTCATGGCCTGCTCGCCGCCCGACAGGAGCGAGATGGACTGGGGCTTCTTGCCCGGGGGCCGCGCCTCGATCTCGATGCCGCACTCCAGCGGGTCCGTCTCGTCGAGGAGGTAGATGCGCGCCTGGCCGCCGTTGAACAGGCGGCGGAAGTAGTCCGTGAAGTGGCGCGCCACCTCGTTGAAGGTGTCGAGGAACATCTGCGTGATGGTGTCGTCAATGCGCTTGACCACGCCGAGGAGGGCGTCGCGGGCGCGGCTGAGGTCGTCGGCCTGGCCCTTGAGGAACTTCTCGCGCTTCTCCAGCGTCTCGTACTCCTCGATGGCCGCCAGGTTCACGTTGCCCAGGCGCTCCAGCGACTGCCGGTGCTGCCTGATGCGCTCCTCGCGCTCCCGCTCGTCCAGGTCGTCCTCGCCCACCTGCTCCTCCGTGAGCGAGCCGAGGGCCAGCCCGTACTCGACGGCGATCCGCTCCTGGAAGAACTGGACGCGGTCCTCCTTCTGGGTGCAGTCCAGCTCCAGCCGGTGGATTTCCTTTTGCGCCGAATTCAGGCGGTCGCGGACGCCGCGCAGCTTCTTGCCCAGGGCCTCCACGGACTCCATCAGGGCCTGCTGCGCGCGCTGGGACGCCAGCACAAGGTCGTGGGCCGCCTCGCGGTCGCCCGACAGGGCCTTTTCCGCCTCCAGCAGCCCGCCGATCTTTTTCTCGATTTCGGCGATGCGCCCGCGCATCTCCTGCGCCATGCCGACGCGCTTCTCCGCCTCGCGCAGGGCCTGCTCGTGCTCGCGCTCCTCGCGCTCCCGCAGGCGCGCCGCCTCCTCCAGGTTCTGCGTCAGCTCGGCCAGGCGCACCCGCAGGTCCGACAGGGCCGCCGTGCGCTCCATGAGCACCGTCCGGCGCGCCTCCAAGTCGGCCCGCGCCCCGGCGACGCGCTGCTCGTGGGCCGAGTCGTCGCCGGAGGCGGTCTCCAGGCGTCCCCGGGCCTCCGCCTGGCGCGCTTCCAGGTCGGCCTGCTGGCGCGCGAGGCGCTCCCGCTGCTCCTGAAGCTGGTCGCCTGTCTTGCCGAGGGTTTCCAGCTCCGTGGACTGCCGCGCGAGGAGGACGCCCAGCTCGTTCAGCGTGGTGCGCAGGGCGTTCTCGTTCGCGTCCAGCTCCTTCGCCTGGGCGGCCGCGGCCTCCTGCCGTTCCGTGATGCCGGCGGCCTCGGAGACCGTCGCGGCGATGTCCTGTTTCGCCTGCGCCGCCCGTTTCTCCAGATCCTCGATCTCGGCGGTGCGGCCGAGGAGGCCCTGCGTGTCGCGCTGGGTGCGGCCGCCGGTGACGGCGCCCGCCGGCGAGATCATCTCGCCCTCCAGGGTGACCATGCGCGGGTACTTCTTCTCCGTGCGGGCGATGCGGATGGCGTCGTCAATGGTTTCCACGATGACCGTGTTGTACAGCAGATACTCCACGGCGGGCATCAGCCGGGCCTCGCACTGGACACGGTCAATCGCGAGGCCGATGACGCCCCGGACGCCGCGCAGAGACAGTTCCTCCTCGTGGCGTCCCGGACGGATCGTGTCCAGGGGGAGGAAGGTGACGCGGCCCGCCTTGTGCTCCTTGAGGAAAGCGATGGCGGCCTTCGCGTCGTCGGCGTTCTCCACGATGACGTTGTTGATGTTTCCGCCGAGGGCGGCCTCAATGGCCTGAAGGTAGGTGTTGTCCGTCGAGATGAGGTCGCCCACGGGGCCGATGATGCCGCCCATGCCGGGGAAGTCGCGCTGCTTGGCCATCATGACGGCGCGCACGCCGGTGGCGAAGCCCTCATAGCTGTCACGCAGCTCCTTGAGGGAGGTGACGCGGCTCTCGACGGCGCTCCTCTCCTCGCGGAGGTTCTGCCATTTCGTGTTCAGCTCCGCCAGCCGCGCGGCGGCCTTGCGGCGTTTCTCCTCCAGCTTGGCGCGCTCGGCGGCGTTCTTCTCCCGGTCCTTCTCGGTGGCGGCGTGTTTCGCGCGCGTCTCCCCCACCTGCGCCGCGATCTGCGCGCGGCGCTCCTCCTGCGAGGTGCTCTGCGTGTCGAGGGTCTCCAGCTGCTGGAGCACCCCGGCCAGCGTCGCGCCGAGGGTCTCAATCTCCGTCTGGAACCGGTTGCGGAGGTTCACCGCGTCCAGCGCCGTGCGGCGGCACTCCTCCAGGCGGTGCTCCGCGCCGGCGGTTTCGGCGGCGGCGGCGTCGCGGGCGGCCTGCGCCTCCGAGAGGGCGGCCTCCAGCCGCCCGATTTCCGCGCGCAGGGCCTCCGCGCGCTCGCCCGCGGCGCCCTTGTCCTGCGAGAAGCCCTTGGCGCGCTCCTCCAGGGAGAGGCGCTCCTCGGCGGCGGACTGGGCGCGCTGGCTGCAGAATTCGATTTCCTGGCGCAGGAGGGCCGCCTGGCTCTCCAGGCGCTCCATCTCCGTGTCCACGGCGTGCTCGCGCTCGCGGCGCTCGTGGAGCTCGCGCTCCCCCTCGATGCGCTGGAGGTTCATCTCCTCCTCCTGCGCCTCCAGGCGCGAGGTGTCGGCGGAGAGCTTCCCGTGGGTGTCCGTGGCGGCGGCCAGCTTCTCCCGCAGGTCGGCGATCTGGCCGCTCAGCTCGTTGAACTGGAGCCACGCGTTGCGCACCTCCAGCTCGCGCAGGGCCTGGGTGATCTCCCGGTGGCGGATGGCGGCGTTCACCTGCCGCTTCAGGCTGCGCATCTGCCGCTCCACCTCGGCGATGATGTCGCCCAGGCGCAGCATGTTCTGGTCCGCCGACTCCAGCTTGCGCATGGCCACGCGCTTGCGCGTCTTGTACTTGATGATGCCCGCCGCCTCCTCGAAGAGGAAGCGCCGGTCCTCCGGGCGCGAGCTGATGACCAGGTCTATCTTGCCCTGGCCGATGAGGGAGTAGGCGTTCGTGCCCACGCCCGTGTCCATGAACAGCTCCTGGATGTCCTTCAGGCGGCAGGGGGCCTTGTTGATGAAATACTCGCCCTCGCCGCTGCGGTAGACCCGCCGGGTGATCTGGACCTCGCCGAAGTCCACCGGCAGCGCCGCGTCCGCGTTGTCAAAGGTCAGCGAGACCTCCGCCATCCCCGTCGCCGGGCGCTGGCTGTTCCCGTTGAAGATCACGTCCTGCATGTGCGCGCCGCGCAGGGCCTTCGCGCTCTGCTCGCCCAGCGCCCACCGCATCGCGTCCAGGATGTTGCTCTTGCCGCACCCGTTCGGGCCCACCACCGCCGTCACCCCCGGCTCCAGCGGCAGCACCGTCCGGTCCGCGAAGGACTTGAATCCCGTCAATTCCACCTGTTTAAAGTACATGCGGCCCGTCCATGATTCGAGGGGAAACAACAAGCCCCCGAGCTGCTTCCTGAAATACTGTGGGTTCTCCGGCTCCCCCGGCGCGTCCCGCGGACGCGGTCTTCCGGGCCCCAAAAGCATACCCTCCGGAGGGGGGGCAACGCAACGCCGGAACCGCCGGGCGCCGGGATTGAACAATTCCGGGCTATCGCCTATACTGGGGACATCCGGGTGAAACGGAAAGGGAGTCTCATGGCGCGCTGGATGCTGTTGTTCGCGGTGGTTGGCACGTGTTTTGGCGCGGTCGCGGAGGGGGACACGGTGCGCGTGCCCGCCGACCAGCCCACCCTGCCCGCGGCGGTCGAGGCCGCGCCGCCCGGGGCCACCATCGAGCTGGCCGCCGGAAAGCACCTGCTGCCGGCCGGACTGCGCATCACCAAGCCCCTGCGGATCAAGGGCGAATCCCCGGAAACCACGATCCTTCAGACCACCGTGCTTGAGGGAGAGACCCTCCTGGCCGACAAAGTGGACGGGTTCACGCTCGAGGGGGTGGCCATTGAATACACCGGCCCCGCCCCGCCCGAAGGCCGCACGGATTTCCCCAGCCTGCTCAGCGTCGCCGGGGGCCGCGCCGACGTCTCCAACTGCGTCTTCCGCAACAGCGCCGGGTTCGGGGTTTTCTATAAGGAAGGAGCGAAGGGATCCATCCGGAAGAGCCGCGTGGAGGACTGCTACGCGATCGGCATCTATGTAAAGGACGCGGACACCTCCGTTGCCGTCGAGGAAAACGAGGTGCATAAGAGCGGTCGAGAGGGCATTGTCATTTACGAGAAAGCCACGGCGGTTGTCGCGGGCAACCGCAGCGGCGCGAACGGACTCAGTGGAATCATGGTTGCCGACACGTCCCCGGACACACTGACTGTTCGGGGGAACACATGCGAGCAGAACCATGAGGACGGCATTCGTGCATGCTTGCGGGCCAATGCGCACATTGAGGGCAACACATGCCGGGACAACGGAAATCGTGGTGTGGCGATGGACACGGCCGGCACTGGCACCGTGGTTGGCAACACCTGCACGGGCGGCCAGATCGGAGTGGACATCCGCTCTCCGGGAACCACCGTCACTGCGGAGGGAAACATCTGTTCCGAAACCAGCCTGTCCGGTATGTCCGTGTTTTTCGGGGCCAAGGGGATCTTGAAGGGAAACAAATGCCTGAAAAACAGGGCCTTGGGGATTCGCGTTTCCCATTGGGAAACCACGGCGGAGGTCTTGGAGAATGTCTGCAATGAGAACGCCGGGTCCGGGATCGTGGTGGACACCGGTGCCTTTGCGGCAGTGCGGTCGAATGA
The DNA here is from genome assembly GCA_012730045.1 of Candidatus Hydrogenedentota bacterium. NCBI lineage: Bacteria > Pseudomonadati > Candidatus Hydrogenedentota > Candidatus Hydrogenedentota bacterium. The sequence continues at coordinate 8,819 of JAAYBR010000136.1, forward strand.
ATGCCGTCAAAACGGTTCCTTCGGAATGCTTGTCAGCGATGAATCATCAAGTGCTGACGTGTCCGAGAACCGTCTGGAGGGAAATTCCAAAGGAGATAGCCAGAAGGCTGAAGGCCTTCCCGCACGGCTCCAGTATCAGGTTCTTCCCTTTGAAATCGGCACGGCTTTCCTTAATCGGCAGACCCGGTATTTGGACAGTGTCGCGACCCGTTTGAGGAAGCACAGAAGCAGGTATTCGGACGGCGGGTACCAGCTGGCGCATTTTTACGACGGTCTCCTGTCAGGAAGCGACAGTCTCAACAAGGATGTCAGGCCGGCCTTCAGGGAGGCGCTGGAAAAATGGGCCGGTGAGATGCCCGAGAGCACCACTCCCCGCATCGCCTTGGCCATGTCTCATGTTCACTATGCATGGACGGCGCGGGGCCACGGTTGGGCAAACGAAGTGTCCCCGGAAGGCTGGGAAGGCTTTCAAAAGCACTTGGAATTGGCGGAGAAGTGGTGCGTTGAAACGGAGTCCAAACCGGAAAAAGACCCACAGCTTTATGCGACATGGATTACGGTCGCGATGGGAAACTGCGCCGAGGACAGCGTGCTGCGCGGACTTTTTGAGAAGGGTTTCTCGCTTGACCCTGGGTACTTGGACCTGTACTCCAGCTACTGCCAGAACCTATTGCCGCGATGGGGGGGCGGTCGGAAGCAGATAGGGCAGTTTTTCGCCGAAGTGCATGAGCGCACCCGGGAGTCCATGGGGGAGAAGATGTATGCAATGGTGGCTGATGTACAGTTCTGCTCCGGGGCGGTGTACGGGGATTCGGCGGACTGGGCGTTGGTTTCCAAGGGGTTTGACCAGTTGCTGGAGGAATTCCCGGAATCTCCCTTCTACCTGAACCGCTACTGTCTGCTGGCCTGCTTCCACAAGGACAAGGAGAAGGCAAAGGCGCTGTTTGACCGCATTGGGGACGCGCCGCACCTGCCCGCGTGGGAGTATGAGCAGGCAAAGTTCAACCGGGCGCGCCGCTGGGCGCGGTTTGACGCGCCCTGGCCCGATCTGTTCCAGATAGAGGGCGAGCCGCCGGGGAATCCGGATGAGCGGAACCCGACGCCTGGGGCCATCCTTTCCCGCGTGATGCGAATGCTCGTGAAATAGGCGGAGTTCCGTGCTCTCCGGTGACCGCCTCTCCCCCGGCGAAGAGGGCGCGGCAAGCAGCGCCCCTACCTGCCCAGGCTTCGGGCACACACAAAAACACCGGGCAATCCTCCTGTAGGGGCGCCGCTTGCCGCGCCCTCTTTGCGCACGCAGGGGTACCGCCTGCCGCGCCCTGGTGCGGGCACGAAAAGCGTTGTCTATCCGGCGATCCGGGCGGTCCCCGGCGCTTTGACACGGCGCGGGGTCGGCACGTATGATGGAGGGCCGTTGTTTCCCGTTCTTCCAGAGGGACAGTTAGGGGATCTCATGAGCCGTATCGTGGCGATAGCGAACCAGAAGGGCGGGGTGGGAAAGACCACCACCTCCGTCAACCTTGCGGCGTGTCTTGCGGCGGGGGGGCGGCGGGTGCTGCTGGTGGACCTGGACCCGCAGGGGAACGCCACGCAGGGCGTGGGACTGGAGAAGGGGACGGTGACCCACACGACCTATGACCTGCTGGTGAACCACATTTCCCTGGCGGAGGCGGTGGCGCCGACGGAGGTGCCGGGGCTGTTCGCAGTGCCGTCGAACCGGGAACTGGTGGGGGCGGAGGTGGAGCTGGTGGGGGCGGAGGGGCGCGAGTCGCGCCTGCGGAACGCGCTGGCGTCCGCGCGGGAGGCCTACGACTGGACCGTGGTGGACTGTCCGCCGTCGCTGAGCCTGCTGACGCTGAACGGGCTGGTCGCCGCGGACGGCATGATCATCCCGCTGCAGTGCGAGTACTACGCGCTGGAGGGGCTCAGCGAGCTGCTGAACACCTTCGTGCTGGTGCGCGACCGGTTCAATCCGGGGCTGTCGGTGCTGGGCGTGCTGCTGACGATGTTCCAGCACACGAACCTGTCGCGGCAGGTGGTGGACGATGTGCGGGCCCATCTGGGCGGGCGCGTCTTCGAGACGGTGATCCCGCGCAATGTGAGCCTCAGCGAGGCCCCCAGTTTTGGGCGGCCCATATCCCAGTACGACCCGAAGTCCGCCGGGGCGCAGGCCTACGCCGCCCTGGCCCAGGAGGTGCTCGCCCGTGTCTGACATGAAGAAAAAGAAGCTCGGCAGGGGGCTCGACGCGCTGCTTGGGGGCAAGCCGGCCGCGCTCGACGCCGCGCCCGCAAAGGTTCCGGCGGCCGTCGCGCCCGCCGCCGCCCCGCCCGCCGAGGGCGAGCGCCTGCTCTTTCTGGACCCCACCGAACTGCTGCCGAACCCGAAACAGCCGCGCCGCCATTTCGACGAGGAGGCGCTGGCGGAGCTGGCGGCGTCCATCAAGCGCGACGGCGTCCAGGAGCCGGTCATCGTGCGCCCGGGCGCAAATGGAAAATACGAGATTGTCAGCGGCGAACGGCGCTGCCGCGCGAGCATCCTGGCCGACCTGCGCAAGGTGCCCGCGGTGTGCCGCCCCGTCACGGACGACGAAATGCTCAAGCTGGGCCTCATCGAGAACGTCCAGCGCGAGGACCTGAACGCCATGGAGCTGGCCGCGGCCTACCGCGACCTGATGGCCCTGTTCAAGTGGACGCAGGAGGAGGTGGCCGACGCCGTGGGCAAGCGCCGCGCGACGGTGGCCAACACCCTGCGGCTCCTCCAGCTCCCCGACGAGGTGGGGGAGATGGTCTCCACAGGCGCGCTGACCATGGGCCACGCGCGGGCCATCCTCGGGCTGCCCTCCCCGGCGGAGCAGCTCGCCCTCGCGCGCAGGGCGGCGAAGGACGGCCTGTCCGTGCGGCAGGTCGAGCAGATCGTGGCCAGCCGCGAGACGGCGCGGAAAAAGCCCGCGCGCCCCGCGCCCGCCAAAGACCCGAACATCACGGGGGTCGAGGACGACCTGCGGCGGCGGCTGGGCACCAAGGTGTTCGTGAAGCCCCAGGGCGACGGCAAGCGGGGCCGCATCGAGATCGAGTACTACACCAGCGACGACCTCGACCGGCTCATCAGCCTGCTCCGGAAGAACTGATTTTCAGGCTTCAGGCTTCAGGCCTCAGGCCGCAGACTAAAGACTTCAGGCTTCAGACTAAAGACTAAAGACTCCAGACTCCAGACTCCAGACTCCAGGAGCTTCAAACCGATGCTTGACGTGAACATTCTTAGAAACGAGCCGGAACGGGTGGCCGAGGCCCTGCGCAAGCGGCATGCCCGCGTGGACCTGGAACCCTTCCTGAAGCTTGACGCCGACCGCCGCGCCGCCATCTACCAGATGGAGCAGCTCCGGGCGGAGCAGAACCGCGCAAACGAGGCGATCGCAAGGGCAAGACGCGTGAAGCAAGAGAATACTGCATTCTTGCCAGCCAATGCGCTTGACACTCTCCGTAATACGGACGGAGGCGTTCTTAGCGAAGCTGACGAGGCCATTGTTGCCATGCGGAAGATCAAGGACCGGGCGGCGGCGCTGGAGGAGCGCGTGCGGGAGCTGGACGCCGCCTCGCGGGAGTTCCTGCTGGTCCTGCCCAACCTGCCCGACGTCTCAGTGCCCGAGGGGGCCGACGCCGCCGACAACCCCGTGGCCCGCGTGTGGGGCGAGCCGCCCGCCTTCGACTTCGAGCCGAAGGACCATGTGGACCTGGGCGAGCGGCTGGGCCTCTTCGACTTCGAGCGGGCCGCCAAGATCGCCGGGGCGCGCTTCTGCCTGTCCAAGGGGCCGGGGGCCCTCCTCGAGCGCGCCCTCGCGGCGTTCATGCTCGACCTGCACACCCGCGAGCACGGCTACACCGAGGTGCTGGCGCCCCTCATGGTCAACTCCGACTCCATGCAGGGCACGGGCCAGCTCCCGAAATTCGCCGAGGACCTCTTCCGCGTGCAGGGGGGCGACTACTGGCTTATCCCGACGGCCGAGGTGCCCGTGACCAACATCCACCGCGACGAGATGCTCGACGACGCGGTGCTGCCGGTCAAGTACGTGGCCCACACCCCCTGCTTCCGCAGCGAGGCCGGCTCCTACGGCAAGGACACGCGCGGCATGATCCGCCAGCACCAGTTCAACAAGGTGGAGATGGTGCAGTTCACCCGCCCCGAGGAGTCCTGGGACGCCCTCGAGTCGCTCACCCGCAACGCCGAGGCCGTGCTCCAAAGGCTGGGCCTGGCCTACCGCGTGGTCACCCTCTGCACCGGCGACATGGGCTTCTCCAGCGCCAAGACCTACGACCTCGAGGTGTGGCTCCCCGGCCAGAACACCTACCGCGAGATCAGCTCCTGCTCCAACTTCACGGACTTCCAGGCGCGGCGCGCCAACATCCGCTTCAAGCGCGGCAAGAAACCCGAATTTGTCCACACCCTCAACGGTTCCGGCCTCGCCGTGGGCCGCACCGCCGTGGCGGTGCTCGAAAACGGCCAGCGCGCCGACGGCTCCATCGAGATCCCCCCCGCCCTGCGCCCCTACATGGGCGGCATGGAGCGCATTGAGTCCAAATGAGCGGCGCGCAGTACGACCAGGAGTCCATGATCCGGGCGGCGGAGGCCCTGCGTTCCTCCAGAGGCGCGGTCGTGCTCACGGGGGCGGGCATTTCCGTGGAAAGTGGAATTCCGGATTTTCGCAGTCCGGGCGGCATTTGGTCCAAATATCCCCCCGAGGAATACGCCACCATAGACGCGTTTTATGCGAATCCTGACAGAGTCTGGGAGCTGTGGTATGAACTGGCCGACTCCCTTCGGGGCGTGAAGCCCAACCCGGCGCATTTCGCCCTGGCGGAGCTGGAGGAGATGGGGGTCGTCCAGGCGGTCATCACGCAGAACATAGACGCCCTGCATTTCCACGGCGGCAGCGTCAATGTGGTGGAGTACCATGGGAACATGGACTGGCTGGTGTGCCCGGCCTGCCACCGAAGGCGGAAACTGGACCTCGACCAGCGCGCCCTGGGCGCGCCCCGCTGCGAGTGCGGGGGCTACATGAAGCCCGACATCGTGCTTTTCGGCGAAGTCATTCCCCATCAGGCGCTTCACCATGCCGACACCCTGGCCCGCCGGTGCGGCGTGTTCATGGTGGTCGGCACCTCGGCCCTCGTGTACCCAGCGGCCCATCTGCCCCGTCTGGCCAAGGAGAACGGCGCGGTGGTCATTGAGTGCAACACGTCGCCCACGGGCCTGACGGACGGCGTCACGGACATTTTTCTGGAGGGGCCGGCGGGGGTCACCCTGCCCGCGCTTGCCCGGCTGGTCCGGGGGGAGTAGGCCCGGGTTCGGGCGAATTAATCCTTGACAAGAACCGGGGCAGGGGCTACAATAAACACGACACTGGAGAAGACTGTGTCACGGCGTGCCCCGCTTGGGGGCGCGTGGCTGCCGTAATCGGAAAAGGAGGACAGGTTATGTCGTCATCCGTGGTCTCCCTCAAGCGGGGTGTGCACGCGTTCGTGCTGCTTTCCCTGGTGTGCCTGCTGGCGGCGCCGGTGATGGCCGACACGGTAACCACGCCCATCCGCCAGTACGGCTACTCCTACGGGTTTGCCATGTCCGGCATCGCGGCGCTGTCGCCCGACGGCAGCCAGTTCGCCATGGCGTCCGGGGCCACGGTCCGCATTGTGGACACAAACACGGGCCTGCTGGTGCGCACGCTTTCCGGCCATCTGCAGACCGTGACCGCCGTCGCCTGGTCGGCAGACGGCACCCGCATCGCCTCGGGCTCCGCCGACCTCACGGCGCGCGTGTGGGACGCCGCCACGGGCGAGCACATCTGCACCACTTCCCAGCCCCGGGGCGAGGTGATCTCCGTCGCCCTGTCGGGGGACGGTTCCCGGCTCATCACCGGAACGGCGGGGCTTTCCGTGGGCGGTGTTCCCGTGCTTCCGGGCGCGGCGTACATCTGGGACGGCGTCACGGGCATGGCGCAGGGAATGCTGGCGCATTCCGGCAACGTGTTCGCTGTGGCCATTTCCCCGGACGGCGCCTGGGCGGCGACCGCCTCCTCCGTGACGTTTCTGGACGACGACCACGTTTACGGTGCGGCGTATCTTTGGAACCTGACCACCATGAGCGGGACCCTGATCACAGGTAATCCGGTCCTTGACCCGGTTCCGGATCCGCTGCCCGAGCCCCTGCCCTACACCCACTGGGGGGGCGTGTGGGCGGTGTCCTTTGCCGCGGACAGCCGGGTAATCACGGGCGGCAGCGGCGGGGATGACGACAATCCCTACTGGGAGGCGTGCATGTGGTCGTACACCACGGCCAATCCCCCCGTTTTTACCCTGCAGCGGCGGCTTAAACCCGCGCTGAGCGTGGGCGGCTGGGTGTCCTCCATGGCCGTGAGCGGGACGGGGATGCTGGCCGTCGGCCTTTCCAACGGCGACGTGCGCCGGTGGGATGTGGCTACAGGACTGGGCTTTTCCACCCTCTCCGCCCACAGCGGCGAGATCAGATCCGTCTGTTTCTCCGCCGATTCCTCAACCACCTTTGTCGGCTCCGCCGACGGGTTCGCGTCCCAGTGGGACACCCTGACCGGCCGGCTGCTCCGGACGGGACACCGTGGCGCGGTCAATGCGGTTTCCTTCTCGCCCGATGGCACCCGCATCCTGACGGGTTCCAACGACGGACGGGCTTTCACCTGGGAGACGGGCTCCAGCATTGAGAGGCTGCACATGGGCTCCGCCACGGGACACTGGGGCGCCGTGACGGCGGCGATGTACTCCGCCGATGGAACGCGGATTCTGACCGGGTCCAGCGACACGACGGGCAAGCAGTGGGACAGCACGAGCGGCGCGGACCTGCGCACGTTCATGTGGCACGGCCTGCCTGTGAGCAGCGTGGCGTTTTCGCCCGACGGGAGCACCGTGGTGACCGGGTCCTCCGACTTGCAGGCGAAGCTGTGGGACGCCGAGACGGGCGTGCTGCTCCAGACCTTCAACGGCCACTCCGACGCTGTGAACGCCGTGGCCTTCTCGCCGGACGGCGCGACGGTTCTCACGGGCTCCTCGGACACCACGGCCAAGCTGTGGGATGTCGCCACGGGGAACCTGCTGAAGACCTTTGCCCAGCACACCGGCCCGGTAAGTTCTGTGGCCTTCTCCCCCGACGGGACCCGGGTGCTCACGGGCGCGCGGTCTTTTCCGGAGGGGGCTGTGGACAACACGGCGCGGCTGTGGGATGCGGGCACCGCCACGGTGCTCCACATTTTTGTCGGCCATTCCCGGGGCGTTACCGCGGTGGCGTTTGCCCCGGACGGGTTCCAGGTGCTGACGGGGTCCCGCGACGGCTCGGCGATCATCTGGGACGTGCAGTCCGGCGTGGAACTGCGGCGGTACACCGGCCATGTGGGCGAGGTGACCTCGGTGGCCTTCTCCCCCACAGAGCGCCGGGTGGTGACGGCGTCCACCGACCGGGTGGCGCGCCTGTGGGAGGGGCTGGTGGTGGTGCCCAATGTGGTTGGGCTGGTGCAGCTGGCGGCCGAGAACACCCTGGCGGCGGCGTCGCTCTATGCCGGGCCGATCACGGAGGCGTATGACGACGACATTCCGGCGGGCAGTGTGGCCAGCCAGGATCCAGTGGCGGGCACCGGCGTGTCCGCCGGGTCGTCCGTGGCCTTGGTTATTTCGCTGGGCCCCGCGCCGGTCCTGGTGCCCAACGTGGTCGGCCTTTCCCAGTCCGTCGCCGAGACAACCCTGCAGGCTGCGGGCTTGATCATGGGGGCGGTCACGGAACAGTACGATGACGTCGCGTCCGCAGGCACAGTTCTCAGCCAGGATCCGGTCGCGGACACCGCGGTGGAACTCGGATCGGCGGTGAACCTGGTCGTTTCCCTCGGCCCCGCGCCGGTCGCGGTGCCCGATGTTGTCGGAGAGATGGAGGCCAGCGCCCGGGCCACGATCACCGGGGCGGGCTTCAAGGTTGGCGTGGTCGCGCAGGAGTACAGCGACACCGCTCCCGCGGGCGAGGTGATCGCCCAGAGTCCCGTCGGCGGCGCCATGGCCCTGCCTGGTTCTCTGGTGGACCTCGTGGTCTCGCTCGGGCCGCAGCCCGTGGTTGACGTGCCAAACATCGTCGGCCTGTCGGCGGTGGAGGCGGCGACGGTGTTGCTCACGGCCGGTCTGACCGTGGGCGTGTTCCCCGAAGAGTTCAGCGACACGGTGCCCGAAGGCATCGTCATCAGCCAGAATCCCGCGGCCGGAACCCAGGCGCTGGTGGGCGACCCGGTGGACGCCGTGGTGTCCCTTGGACCGCAGCCCGTGCCGGTGCCCAACGTGGTGGGGCTTCCCCAGGCGGACGCCGAGGCGGCGATTGTCGGGGCTGGATTCGTGGTTGGCACGGTGACCGAGGAGACCAGTGAGACCGTGCCCGCGGGGTCGGTCATCAGCCAGAATCCGGCGGGCGGCCTGGAGAAGGTTCCCGGCACGGCGGTGGACCTCGTGGTGTCCCTGGGGCCGGCGCCGGTCGAGGTGCCCGACGTGGTCGGCAAACCCCAGGCCACGGCGAACACCCTGATCACGGACGCCGGGCTGGTGGTCGGCGCGGTGACCGAGGAGTACAGCACGACGGTGCTGGCGGGCAGGGTCATCAGCCAGAGCCCCGAGGCGGGCGAGGAAGTGACTCCCGGGAGCCTGGTGAGTCTGGTGCTGTCCCGCGGCCCGGCGCCGGTGGCCGTGCCCAACTTGGTCGGCAGCACGCGCACCGCGGCCCAGAGTCTTCTTGAGGATGCCCAGCTGGCCGAGGGCAGTGTCACCTACGAGTATTCGGACACCGTGGTCCGGGACATCGTGCTCAGCCAGGACAAGGCCCCCGGATCCGAAGTGCCCGCAGGCTCGTTCATTGACTTCGTGGTTTCCCGCGGCGTGGAGCCCGGCGTGGTGCCGGACATTGTCGGCGAGCTGCGCTCCGACGCCGAGGCCGACATTGCGGCCGCCGGCCTGGTGGTCGGCACCGTGACCGAGCAGTACAGCGATACGGTGCGCAAGGACCGCGTCATCCGGCAGACCCCGGCGGCGGGTGCCGAGATCGCCAAGGGGTCCGCGGTGAACTTCGTGGTTTCCCTGGGCAAGGAGCAGGGGGAGACCTCCACGGTGCCCAACGTGGTCAACACGCCCATCGCCTCCGCCCGCGCCGCGATCACGGCCGCGGGATTCACCGTCGGCGTGGAGACGGAGCGGTACGATGAGACGGCTGAGGCGGGCTGGGTGATGGCCCAGAGCCCCGCAGGGGGCACGCAGAGCGCGCCGGGCTCGCCGGTGGACCTGGTGGTGTCGCTGGGTGCCTATAAGGGCCCGAACGCCGAAGAGGCCCGCGAGCTGCTGGCGGCCCTCTTTGACGAGGCCGACACGGACGGCGACGGCAAGCTGAGCTGGGAGGAGGCCTTGGCGGCCCTGCCCTCCCTGTCGCGCGCCGTCTTTGACGAGCTGGACAAGAACACGGACGGCTATCTGGACCGCGATGAGCTGGGGATTGGCGGCTGCGGCGCCTGCGGCTGCCAGAAGGGCGACATGACCCCGGACGGGCTGAAGAAGCGTCTGGGCGACCTGTTCCTGTCCGCCCTGGCCCTGTCGGTGCTGGCGGTGGTTGGGCGGCGCGGGCGGTAGTGTCTGCGATGTGACTGGGTGTTTTTCCGGGCCGGGACGGTTGCGACGCGGCCTTCCCGGCCCGGTCTTTTTTGCGGGGACGGCGAAACCGGCCCCGGGGATGGGGCGTCTAACCCTGAGGGGGCGGTGTGTCCTCCCCGCAGGCGGTCCGCGCCCCGCACAGGCAACCAACCCTTGGAGAACCGTTGAACCCATGAGCAAGCACGATCTCACCCGCAGGGCCTTTCTCGCCACCGCCACCACCACGGCCGTTGTGGCCGGCATCGCCCGGGCCAACACCGCCCAGGTGGTCCCCCGCAAGTTCTCGCCGAACGACAAGGTCAACGTCGCGGCCATCGGCGCGGGCGGCAAGGGGAAGGACGACATCCTGTCCCTGTTCCGCCTGAAGAAGAACGTCAACGTCGTGGCGCTGTGCGACGTGGACTGGAGCCAGACGGAGGAGACGTTCTACCGCATTCCCGACGCGAAGCAGTACAAGGACTACCGGAAGATGCTGGAGGAGATGGGGGACCAGATTGACGCGTGCAGCGTCAGCACCCCGGACCACACCCACGCCCCGGCCGCGTACATGGCGATGAACCTGGGCAAGCATGTCTATGTCCAGAAGCCCCTCACGCACACCATCGCCGAGGCGCGCCTCCTGCGCGAGACGGCGAAGAAGACCGGCGTCATCACCCAGATGGGCAACCAGGGCCACTGCGGCAACGGCGTCCGCGACCTGTGCGAAATGCTGTGGGCCGGGGCCATCGGCGACGTGACCGAGGCGCACATCTGGACCAACCGCCCGGTGTGGCCGCAGGGAATCGCGGAGCCGCTGGCCGAGGAGCCCGTGCCCGACACGATTGACTGGGACCTCTGGATCGGCACCGCGCCCATGCGGCCCTACAACAAGGGCTACGCCCCCTTCAAGTGGCGCGGCTGGTGGGATTTCGGCTGCGGCGCCATCGGCGACATGGCCTGCCACATCATGGACCCGGCCTTCTGGTCCCTCAAGCTCGGCGACGCGGCGACCTTCAGCGTCCAGACGGTCAGCCAGGAGGGCATGTCCGCCCAGACGGCGCCCCTGAAGTCCGTCATCAAGTTCACCTTCCCCGCCCGCGCGGACATGCAGCCCGTCACGGTGTACTGGCACGACGGCGGCGAGAAGCCCCCGCGCCCCGAGGCGGTTCCGGCGGACGAGAAGCTGGGCGACGGCGACAACGGCTCCCTGTTCATCGGCACGAAGGGCCTCATCACGGCGGGCGAGTACGGCGGCGACGCGCGCCTGCTGCCCGCGGCGGCCATGAAGGACTACACCAAGCCGGAGAGGACCATCGAGCGCATTCCGGGGCAGAGCCCCTACAAGAACTGGGTGGACGGCATGCTGACCGGCAAGCCCTGCGCGAGCAACTTCGACTACGCCGGCCCCCTCACCGAGGTGGCGAACTTCGGCAACATCGCGCTGCACGCCAACGGCGAAGAAGTCACCTATGACGTCGCCTCCATGAAGATCACCAGCAACCCGGCCCTGAACGCCCTCCTGACCAAGGAGTACCGCAAGGGCTGGGAGCTTCCCTGCTGACCCCCGCATGACCCGGCCGCCGGCGCGGGAAATGCCGCGCCGGCGGCGTTTGTTTTCACAGGAGCGCGCGTCGTTGACGGTGCACCGCTTTGGGAGAGATTCTCATGAAGATCAAGGCTGCGCAGTGGGTTGCACCGGGGGAAATCCGGCTGATCGAGATGGAGAAGCCCGCCCCCGGCCCCGGCGAGGTCCTGGTGCGCGTGGAGTCCGTGGGCGTCTGCGGCTCGGACATCCACTATTTCCTCCACGGCCGCATCGGCGAAAACCGGCTCAAGGGCCCGACCATTCTCGGACATGAGTACGCAGGCATCGTCGAGGCGGCGGGGCAGGGGGCCGACCCCGGCCTGGTCGGCCGCCGGGTGGCGGTCGAGCCGGGCATTCCCTGCGGCGCCTGCGAATGGTGCCGCTCCGGGCGCTACAACGTCTGCGAGGGCATGGTGTTTCCCGGCGGCCCCGGCGTGGACGGCGCCCTGCGCGAGTACATGGCTGCCCCCGCAGACCATTGTTTCCCCGTCCCCCAGGGCATGTCCGCCGCCGTCGCCGCCATGATCGAGCCGGCCGCCGTCGCCGTGCACACCGTCGAACTGGCCCGCCTGCGCCCCGGCGACACGGTCTTTGTGGCGGGCCTCGGCCCCATCGGCCTGCTCACGGCCCAGGTGGCCCGGATTTGCGGCGCCGCCGCCGTCTACGGCGCCGACCTGCTGCCCTGCCGCGTGGCGGCCGGGCGCGGGCACGGCGTGGACGAGGCGTTCCAGGCGGCCTCCGGCGGCATGGCCGCGGGGGCGCGCGCCACGGTGGACTGGCTCTTCTCCCGCACGGGCGGCCGGGGCGCGGACGTGGCCTTCGACTGCACAAACAGCTCCGACGGCATCCTGGTGGCGATGCACTGCGCGCGCCCGGCGGGCCGCGTGGTGCTCACGGGCATCAGCGGCGCGGAGGAGGACCCCGTGCCGGTCAGCGTGGCGCGGCGCAGGGGGCTGGGCGTACAATGGTGCCGCCGCTTTTTGAGCAACTACCCCGCCACTCTGGCGCTGGCCGCCTCGGGCAGGCTGGACGTGGGCTCCCTGGTCACCCATTCCTTCCCCTTGGAGCGCGCCCAGGAGGCCTTCCAGCTGGTGGCGGACTATGCGGACGGCGTGCTTAAAGCGTCCGTGGACTTCTAACCGAAAGCCCCGCAGAGGGGCATGGAGACGCATGAGATGAAATGGCTCAAGAGAATCGGCGTCGCGCTGGCCGCGGTGGTCCTGCTCTTCCTCGTCGTGGTCGGCCCCTGGCCCGTGTACAAGGACTCCAAGTTCGCCCAGGCCTCCTATTACAGGCAGGCCGTGGCGGACATTGAAAAGGGCGCGGCGCTGTCGGACATCACGGACACGCCGGGCACCCTGCGCGCCGGGTGGGGCGTTCGCGACATGACTCCCCCCATCGGCACACCCATGGGCGGCTACGGCGCGCGCCCGGACGGCAAGCGCTCCAAGGGCGTCCGCGACCGCCTGCACGCCAAGGCCATCGTTCTCGCGGACGGCAAGGACACGGTGGCGATCATCGGCTCCGACATGCTCATCACCACGCCGAACATCGCGGAACTCACGTGGAAGAAGGTGAAGCTGGCGGGCCTCCCGCTCACGGAGAACAACATCCTCTTCACGGCCAGCCACACCCACTGCGGCCCCGGCGGCTTCGGCCCCGGGCTGGCGGCGAAAGTGTCGGCGGGCACCTACGACCCGAAGGTGCCCGAGCTGATCTCCACGGCCTACGCCGAGGCGGTCAAGGAGGCCTACGAGTCCATGAAGCCCGCCAAGATCGCATGGGGCGGCGTGGACGCCCCGGAGCTTATCCGCAACCGCACCCGCGACGCGGCGGTGGACTCGATGCTGAACTACCTTGTGGTGGACAAGGAAACCGGCGAGCGCTGCTATGTCATGCGCTTTTCGGCGCACCCGACCAACTACGGGTCGGGCATGATGGACTTCACCGCCGAGTACCCCGGCGAGTTCATGAAGTCGGTGCAGGAGCAGACCGGCGCGAACGCCATGTACCTGGGCGGATCCCTCGGATCCTCCGGCCCCCGCGCCCCGGAGGGCCCCTCGCCCAACGAGCGCATCATCCTCATGGGGCAGGCGCTCGCCAAGAAGCTGCTGGACAGCACCCAGGCGCTTGAGTTCCACGACAAGGTGGACCTCGCCAGCGTGGGCGCGCCCGTTGGCATGCCCGGCATGCAGATGCGCCCCCTGTCGCCCAAGTGGCGCATTTCCCCCATCTTCGCGCGCCTTTTCGGCGTGCCCACCGAGGGGTGGATCCAGGCCGTCCGCATCGGCGACGTGGTCTTCGCGGGCATGCCCTACGACTTCAGCGGCGAGGTGGGCAAGGCGTGGCGCGAGGAGTACGAGGCCAAGGGGATCAACCTCTGGCCCACCAGCTTCTGCGTCACCTACTGCGGCTACCTCTCCCCCGACCGCTATTACAACGCGCTCGAGGACGAGGGCAAGCTTGACTACGAAACCGGCTTCATGAGCTGGTTCGGCCCCAACGCCGAGGCCTACTTCAAGGCCCTCACGGACAAGGCGGTGGCCGGGGTCACCGGCGGCGGCGCGGCCCGCGTGGCGGCGGCCCCCGCAAACTGAGCATGACCCCGGACGAACAGCGCACCGAAACACCGCCCCCCGCGGCCGCGGATGCCGGCCCCGGGGGGCTTTTCCTGCCCGCCGCCCTCTTCGGTGCGGCGGTCCTGCTGCTGGCGCTTGCAGACATCGGCGAGAGGAGCCTGCTCACGCGGGAGCCCTGGGCCGGAGGACTGGTCTGTCTGGACGGCGAAACGCCCCCCCCGCCGGACGCGCTGGCGGTCCGCGCGCGCATGGTGTCGCGCGACCACCCCGCCCCAGGCGACCGGGAACTGCGCCTGCTGCACGACTGGGCGGTGGACGCGGACGCGGCGCCGCGGTTCCGGGCGGACACTCCGGAACTGGCGGTGGCGGTCTCTGTTCTCCGGGAGGACTTGGCGCCGCTGCTGGCGTCCGGCCGGCTGCCCGAACCCGGCGCGCCGGAGGCCCTTGCGGGGGACCTCGCACGGGAAGACGCCTTTGCCCTCGCCGGGCAGCCGTTCACCGTGGTGGGCAGGCTGCGGCGCAATGTGTCCGGGTTCCTTTTCTCCTACCTGATTCCCGACGATCCCGCGCTGGACGCGGCCTTCCCCGATGACGGGGCCACGGTGGAGGGCTGGGCGCATCCAGACGGGATGAGTCTGCTGGCCGATGATGAGGCGGCGGAGGTCTCCGAAGACTCCGAAGAGGGGGACGGCATGGCGCCGGTCGCGGCGGCGGGCGAGGATTCCGGCGGGACACCCGAAGAGGAGGAGGACCCCGCGGCGCTGGTGCCCCCCTGGCAGGGCGGGGAAACGCGCACCGCGCCCCTGGTGGCGTGGGCGGGTTTCACGGGCCTGCTGCTGGCCGCCCTCTCGGCGTGGATGGCCCACACCCGTCTCTGCCGCCGCTGGGCCGCCACGCTTCCCGACGGGCACTTCTTCCTGCCCCTGTTCGGCGAGGTGGCGGCGCGCCCGCGCCTGTGGACGGGCATGCACGCCGCGCTGTATGCGCTCCTGTTTTCCGCCATGTTTTCCATGATGTCCCAGCCGCTGCTGGCGCACCGGTTCAGCGCGTACATCGGCGCGGTTTTCACCGGGGGCGGGCTGGAGCATGTGGGCCGCGCCTACGCCTCCGGCAACGTGCTGGAGGCCGCCTGGTTCACCTGGAAGAACAACTTTCTGGAGGAGACCGTTTTGAACACGGTGCTCCTGTCGCTGTTCCCCCTGGCGCTGGGGGTGGTCAAGAACGCGTTCACCTTCCTCCTCGTTGGCGCGGGCCTGGCCCCGGTCTGGGTGGGACGTTCGGGCACCTACGCCTTCCATGTGGTCACCATGATCCTGGAGCTGGAAATCTATGCCCTGGCCTCGTTTGCCGTGACCGCCTGGGCGCTCCGCGTCTTCGCCTTCTTCCGAAAACCCGGCTCCGGGGCGTTTTGGGGGCTGCTCACCGGCGTGCGGGTGCTGGGGGGGACCATCCTCTACGCGGGTTTGGTGCTCGCCGCCGCGGCGTTCTATGAGGCGGTGACGCTCATCGGGACGATGCCGTAGCCGCCTCCAGCGCGGCGTCGAAGGCGGGCGTGTTCACGGTTTCAAACCGGCCCTCCCCCGCATGGACCAGCAGGCTCACGGCCAGCCCCTGTTTCTCCGCGAAGGCGCGGCCCGCCTCCGGCCCGAGCACCATCAGCGCCGTCGCATAGGCGTCCGCCCAGGCGCAGGACGGGTGCAGCACGCTTGCCGAGGCGAGGGCATGCTCAATGGGGCGTCCCGTCTTGGGGTCAATGGTGTGCGAGAACCGTTTTCCGTCCACCATGCGGAAATTGCGGTAATCCCCCGAGGTGGCGAGGGCGGCGGACCCCAGCAGCACCACCTCCTGCACGCTGCGCTCCCCGTATTGCGGCCTCTCGACGCCGATGCGCCAGGGGCCGCCCTTGGGGCCGTTCCCCTTCGCCCTCACCTCGCCCCCAACCTCCACCATGTAGCCCGCGACCCCGAGGGTTTCCAGCGCCTCCGCCGCCTTGTCCACGGCATACCCCTTGGCCACGGCCGACAGGTCGCAATAGACGTCCGGTCGCGTCTTGATCAGCCGGTTCTCCGCGTCCACGGCCACCATGCGCCAGCCCACGCGCTCCCGCAGGGCGGCGACGGCCGCGTCGTCCGGCGGCGGCCCCTCCGGGTCGGGGCCGAAGCCCCACGCGTTCACCAGGGGCCCCACGGTGATGTCAAAGGCCCCGTCCGACTGTTCGGAGACGGCGAGGGCAACGCGGAAGACCTCCGCAGTCTCGGTGCTCACGGGGAAGGGGTCCGTGCCGGGGTGCCGGTTGAACCGGCTGAGCTCGGAGTCCTCCCGGTAAGTGGACATCTTTGTGTTGACGTCCTCCAGGGCCGCGTCCACGGCCTTGTGGGCGCGGAGGACCTCCTCCTTCGACAAGGTCCCCGTGAGGGTCACATGATAGGACGCCCCCATGCTCTTCCCCTCGAACTTCGCCACAGACGCCTGCGCGGGGGAGGGGGCGTCCGCGCCGCTCCCCGGGGCGGGCGGGCAGGTCAGCGACCGGTGGGCGTACCAGCCCAGCGCGGCGACGGCGACGAGCGCCAGCGCCGCGTTGCGGACAAACTCAGGGGGTCTCTTCACCGGCGGCCCCGTCCGGCGCGGCGCAGCCGCCGCGGCATTTCCGCTCCTCCTCATACTGCACCACGCGGGAGCACTGCTCCAGGGGGCGGCTGCACGGCGGCGGGCAGAAGGAGGCCTCGCCGATCTCCTGGTCCATGTCGAGGGCCGGCTGGTCCGACTCCGCCGGGCCGATGGGCCGCGCGGGCACCCCGGCCACCGTGGTGTGCGGCGGCACGGACTTCAGGACCACCGCGCCCGCGGCGACCTTGGCGCCCTCGCCCACCTCGATGTTGCCCAGAATCTTGGCGCCCGCCGCGATGAGGACGCCCTGGCGGATTTTCGGGTGGCGGTCGCCCCACTCCTTGCCCGTGCCGCCCAGGGTGACGGCGTGGAGCATGGAGACGTTGTCCTCGACCACGGCGGTCTCGCCGATGACGATGCCCGTGGCGTGGTCAATGAAGACGCCCCGGCCGATGCGGGCGGCGGGGTGGATGTCCACGGCGAAAGCCTCGGAGATGCGGCTCTGGAGAAACAGGGCCAGATGGGTCCGGTCCTGCCGCCAGTAATAATGGGCGATGCGGTGGGCCTGAAGCCCCAGGAAGCCCTTGAAATACAGGATGGGCTGCGAGTACATGCGGCAGGCCGGGTCGCGCCGCCGCACCGCCTCGATGTCCTCCCGGGCGCAGGCGGCCAGGCCGGGGTCCGCCTCGTGCGCGGCCTCCATGAGGTCTCGCAGCGAAAGGGCCGGCAGGGTGACGCTTTCGAGCTTGCTGGCCAGCTGGAAGCACAGCGCGCTCTCCAGCGTGGGGTGGTTCAGGATGGTCGTGTGCAGGAAGCTCGAAAGGGTCGGCTCATGCCCGACCCCCTCCGCCGCCTCCGCGCGTATGGTCTCCCAGATGGGGTCTTTCCCTTTGTCTGTCATGCGGGGCTCCGTCCGTGTGGGGTTGGGACCGGCGCCCGGGGCGCGCCGTTTCGCCCAACAGCATAGCATGGCGTATCCCTGCAAGGGAACAGACGCAGGGAAATCGCACCAAAATCCGCCCACCCTTCCTGACAAAGAGTTCTTTCGTCCCCTGTTCCTTGTCCTCTTCAACGCTGTAAGCGTTGCCGAATATGGCCCGGGCCAGGCCGCCGCCCGAAGGGCCAGGCCTGCCCTGGGTTGCCCGGACAGAAAGAATCGTGTCCCAACGGGGCAGCCGAAATTACGGCGAGAACCCAAAGACAAGGCAGGCGGGACGCCTGCGGTACGAAGAAGACCTGCGGGGCAGTTCCGTACCGCAGGCGTCCCGCCTGCCTTGTCTTCTTCCCGGCGCGTAAATTTCGGCTGCCCCTTTGGGGCATGTTTTCGGGGGAGCCTTCTCCCCAGGGCAGGCCTGGCCCTTCGGGCGGCGGCCTGGCCTGGGCTATATGCGGATGTCCCGTTGGGACAACAAAGACAGAATCACATGACCGAGGGACATTCATGCTGCTCGCAGGCGTTTCTTAAGGCGCATTCTGGTGCGATTGCCCTGGGGAACAGACGCAAGAAAACGCCCGCGCTCACTGCCCGCCGCATGTTTCACGGCATCGCCCGGCTTTTTGACGGACCGCCGGGGCTCTGGTAGACTGGTCGGTGGGACGGGAAAGTTGAATTGCTTTCGGGAATCCCCTGGTGGGGATGGGGAGGGCTGATGCCTGCCTTGCCTTTTCTTTGCGCCGTCGCGCCGTTGCGCTAAAACCTCTTTAACGCCAAGACGCAAAGACGCCAAGGCTCGGGAGGAGGGCGCAGCAAGCGGCGCCCTACGGCGAGCTGATGCGCTCCGCCGGCCTGCCCCTGACCATTGGCTACACCGGCCACCCGTGGGACCGCGCCCTCGGCCAGTACTTCGCCCCCTTCCGCTACTACAACCCTGCCACCGCCCGATGGAACATGCGTGACCCCCTCGGATTCGTGGACGGACCCAATGTCTACGCCTATGTCGCCGGGAATCCGGTGATGCGGACAGACCCGAGCGGGGGGTGGATCGTTATTGTCATTATCGGAGGGGGAGTACTAATAGGTGGGGCCATCATAATTACTGATGTCATTTTGGATGGCATCGATACTGTCTCAGATCACGCAGACGAAATATCCTGCGAGGCCAATCCAACAACCAAGAAGCTCTCGGCGAGACAGAAAAGAAAACTATGGCAAGATGCCAATCCAGGGCAAGAAGTACCATGGGATGACGATTTAAATAGGTACTATGACATGCATCATGTACAACCGACATGAGATAATGGGAAGAATTCGGGAGACAATCTGGCGCCAATGAAACATGACGAACACATGAAATTACATAATGAAAACGGCGACTATTCCTCCACCAAGCGAAAGAAGGCACCAGGGCGTTCACCCTCCGGTGGTGACTGCTAGAAAGGGCACCCATAATGGCGAGAGCTCGCGAGGTTTTGGATGAGATGGTGGCCGCGTGCGCGAGTCGCGACTTGCCGCGCCTGGAAAGGTGTTTATGCGACAATAGAAACACCTTCGCGCGTCTTAAGAAGAGGGTTGCCCCTGTCATCACCTGCTGCCACAACGGGTTTCATGAGGCCATTCCCCTTCTTTGCGCGGGGGGGGCGCAGCTGAATGAGGCATGTGAGGGCACAACCCCTCTGCTTGAGGCGACCCGAAAGGGGGATGCTGTTGCCCTGTCCATTCTGCTTGCGCATGGGGCCGACCCGAACTTGGGGGGGGAAAAGGGCCTTCTCTCTCTGATGCTGGCGGCCCGCCTGGGACTTCCCGAATGTGTCCGATTGCTTCTTGCGCACGGTGCCGGGATCAATCTCGCCGACGCCAGGCAGTGGACGGCGCTTCATGAAGCGGCAGCATACGGACAGGCGGAATGTGTCCAAATATTGCTTTCAGAAGGGGCCGATCCTCTCGCTCGAACAAGACTGTGCATGGGAAAGGAGTGTCTGCGGAGCCTCAGAGGATTCACCCCCCTGCATCTTGCCGCTCAGGAGGGTCATGTGGCGGTTGTGGAGCTTTTGCTGGCATGCACCCCGGTTAACATCAGGTCGAATGAGGGAGAGACTCCTCTATTATCCTCTTCAAAAAGCAGGAATGTAGACACAGTGACACTGCTTCTTAACAGGGGTGCCGATATTGAAGCTGCCAATCGTTATGGGTGCACGACACTAATAGCAGCCGTGTCGAGAGGCGATCTCAACATAATTCGGCTGTTGTTAAATCGTGGGGCAAATCCAGCCGCCGATTATGAAGACCTCGGCCCTGCGATAACCATGGCTAGCAGGGACGTGCCCGGGAACGAAGACAGAGACAAACGGGCAATGGTTGATCTTCTTCTTGAGTATGGGGCGGATGTCAACCAGGTGTGCGCCGAGACCGGCAACACGGCTCTTCATAGCGCTGTTTGCGCAAGGGACCGGGAGTTTGTAAGATTTCTTCTTGATCGTGGCGCAAGGTATGGATCGCTGAATCATGGAAGGACGGAATTGGACGTCGCACGCATCATAGGAGACAACGAGATGGCGGGTCTCATCCTGCAATATGGTCACATCACGGATTTGGATCACAAACATTGAACCTGCGCAAGACCATTTCCTGAATCCAGGATACTATATAAACCTTGATACCGACAGACAGAAAGACGCAGGTCAATCTCATGGGGCGTCCGCTTGACCGATGAGCCGACGTCTGCTATAACCTGATCCGGGTGGCATTGACAGTTGGATCACATGACCTTTCGGGCGGCTGACCCGGGGTCACTTTCCACACGTGCATCCAGCGCGCCGGGACACGCGCCTGATCCGTGGGAACCTTCAGGTGGGGTCCTTGACGGCCTGTCGGCGCTCTGGTAGACTGGTCGGCGGGACGGGAAAGTTGAATCGGTTTCGGGAATCCCTTGGTGGGGATGGGGCGGGCTGATTTCTTTCGCTGCTTGGCCTTTTCTTTGCGCCGTTGCGCCTTTGCGTTAAGGCCTCTTAAACGCCAAGACGCGGGAAGAGGGCGGCAACATCGGCGCGTTGC
>JAAYBR010000137.1 GCA_012730045.1 Candidatus Hydrogenedentota bacterium
CAAGAGGATCGTCCGGTGTTTTCGTTTGTGCCCGGGGCATGGGCGGGTAGGGGCGCAGCAAGCGGCACCCCTACAAGAGGATTGCCCGGTGTGTTCGTTTGTGCCCGGGGCATGGGCGGGTAGGGGCGCAGCAAGCGGCGCCCCTACAAGAGGATCGTCCGGTGTTTTCGTTTGTGCCCGGGGCATGGGCGGGTAGGGGCGCCGCTTGCCGCGCCCTCTTCTTTTCGGCGAGCAGGGGTGCCCGTGATTTCCCAACAGCGGCGGCGACAATTCGGGTCGTGCCGGGAACGAGATCACTTCGGTCGCTGCGCTCCCTCGTGATGACGCACATTGCCACCGTCATCGCGAGGAGGCCGCGCAGCGGCCGACGCGGCGACCTCTTGCCGGAATGCCTGCGCTCTGGCGCATCTTGCGGGCAAAACGGTCCGCTCCCCGGGCACGGCTTGCGTTGTGCGGTATGCCCGCCCCATAATCCGCGCACACGAGGACGGTGAACCCATGCCCCGGCTTCCCAAAGAGATTGAGTGTCTATACGCGGCCCAGAGTGCGGGGGACGTGTCTCTGGTCACGCGCCGCGAAGGCGCGGAGGCCGTTGTCCGGGCGCTCACGGAAGTGGAAACCGCGTCGGCGGACATCGAGGGCGGCCGGGGTGCCCTCTTCCGCTTTTCCTGGTTGCCCGGGCGCGACGGACTGGTGCGGCCCTGCCGCCGGGGTGGGGTCATGCGGTTTCTCGGGCGGAACTATGTGCTGGAGAACCGGCCTCTGCGGGAGTTTGAGGCGCACTGCGAGGCCGTCGCCCGGGGGATTCCCGCGCCGATCCCCCTGGGGGTCTCGTGGCAACGGACCGGCGGGTTTCTGCGCGGCGCGCTGGCCACGGAGGCCGTGGACGCCCCCGACCTGCTGGCCTGGCTGCGCGCGCCCAACCATGCCGACCCCGAGACGCGCGCGGAGACCCTCCGCCGCTGCGGCGCGGTGGTCCGGAAGATGCACGATGCCGGCGTCTGGCACGCGGACCTCCAGGTAAAGAACCTGCTGGTTTCCCCGGAGGGTCCGATGCTGATAGACTTCGACGGCGCACGGGTCGGGGCACCCCCCGGCGGCCTGAACCGGGCACGGAACCTGCTGCGTTTCCGGCGGTCGCTGGAGCGGCGCGGACTGCAGCCGGCACTGTTCACCGCGTTTCTGGAGGGATACGGCCCCGCCGTGATCCCGGGCTGGCTGGAGGTGGCGTACCGTCTGCGGGGTGCGGGAAGAAAAGGCGTTTCTGAATGACCGATGCCGGAAACACACCGGACCCCATGTGCCCGGAGAACTTCCGCGTGGAGCGCGCGCCGGGAAAGGCGATGTACCTCCGCAACGATGTCACCGACGCCCAGCTCCAGACGCTGCTGAACCATCCCGGGGAGCCCATCAAGACCTCGCCCAAGGCGAAAGTGCGCCGCGTGGGCCACTGGGTGGTCAAAGAGAGCGCGGGGCCCCTCCCCGTGGCTGCGGCGCGGAACACCCTCCAGCGCGAGAAACGCCGGCACGCCTGGCTGGCCGCCCTGCGCCTCCGCGCGCACGGGGTGCGCGTGCCGGAACCCCTCGCGTTCATCGAGCACTCGCGGCTGGGGGTCGTCACCGCCACGGTCCATGTGTTCCAGTATCTGGACGGGTTCCGCGACGTGGAGCGGCACCTGCTTCATCTCGTGAAAAGCGGGGCGGGACCGGATGCCTTCGCGGCCTTCCTCGACCACCTCGCCGATGCCGTGAACGGGCTGGCGGAGGCGAACGCCTACCACGCCGACCTGTCGGGAAAGAACATCTTCACCCGCGACGGCGCGCGCTTCTACTTCATAGACCTCGACGCCGTCACCCTGGACTGCGCGTATGACGAGGAAAAACGGCTGAAGAACCATATCCAGCTCTACGACTCTTTCTGCGACGCCCTGGGCGACGTGCTGCTGGTGCCCTTCCTCCAGAAGATGCTCCCCCCGGAGATCGACCCGCGCACCTGGATGCCCCGGGTCCGCGACGGCCAGCGCGAACGCCGCATGCGCATCGAGGCCAAATGGGACAAACAGGGCGTCCGACCCCGCCGCATCCGCGACGAGCTCCCCCCGGTGGAGTAGGTCCGCCCCCGCCCATCTGCGCACCTCTGCGCAATCCGCGGACGGCCTCCTGCCCGACGGTCCTCCCTACTCCCCGCCGATGCGGTAGAGCATCAGCATGCCGGGCTCCGGGTAGGACTCCCTGGGCCTGTCGCGGTTTTTTTTCATGGTCTCCCATCGGAGGACATAGGTGCCGCCGCCGGTGTTTTCGCCCGTGTCGGCGCACCAGTTGACCTGCATGTCCGGGTGGTCAGTGGTGACTTTGGAAAGAGAAGCCGGACGGGACGCCGGCCTGTCCAACGGCCCGACGGTTTTCAGGGTCTCCTCATCCAGCAGCCAGCCGCCTTCGCCGAGTTTCACATGGCTCCAGGTCTGCGCGAGGCGCCCCTCCCCCTCCGGCGCCACAGACCCCACGCCCACCTCAGGCACGATGGTTCCGCCGCCCTCAAACCACCAGCGGTAATCCCATTCGCTGGCCTGACGGATGACCCATTTGTCGTCCTCCAGCCGGGCGTTGTAGAGCTGGGTGATCCCGTTGGCGTCGAACTTGTGGTAGGAGATGATCACCCGGTTCTTGGAGTCGAAGCCGATCTTGTGGTTGCCGTTGATCATGCCGCCCTTGACGGGCACGGGGTCCACAATGTCGCAGTCCGCCAGTTTGATGGGCAGGGGCAGGGCGTTGCCCCGGCTGTCCTCCCAGTGGACCAGGTCGCGGCTGCGCGCGTAGGACAGGTCGTGGTTGCTCTCGCAGCCGTAATGGTCGCGCCAGACCCAGCACAGGTGGAAAAGCCCGTCCGGCCCCCTGACCGGTCCCTGGAAATAGGCGTTCATCAGCCCCTCGCCGTCCGTCAGGGGGCTGGCCAGCAGACGCCGCCACTTTTCGGTCTGGACGTCGTAGGCGTTGTAAACCTGGTTGCCCTCGCCGCTCTTGCCGTCGCGGTAGGTGAAGACCAGTTCATTCTCCGCGCCCCGGAGGAACTGCGGATAGGTGCATTTGTCCTCGTTCGGGCCGACCATGTTGTGGATGCGCTGGAAGGAGGTGACATCCCCCGGCGCGGTGGTGCGGTAATACACCAGCGGGTCCACGTGCATGTTGCCGCAGAGATGGAGATGCCCGGCGTCGTCCAGCACGAGGGTGATGCCGTTGTGGCTGTCCCAAAGCACCCGCTCCGGCAGGCGGGCAAAGGTCCACGCCTTCTCGCCCAGGGTCCGCATGCCGACGGTCATCCACCGGTCCGCGTCGTAGAACGCCACATACTGGCGCGGCGCATCGGTGAGCAGGCAAAAGCCCACGGGATGTCCCGCCCACACCTTGGCGACCGGCACCTCCTCCAGCACTTCCGGGGCGGCCCAGGAAAGCGCCGGGATGCAAGCCCCGGTCAAGAGAATGGACAGTAATGTGAGGAAACGGGTCATCGGCTATCTCCGAATGATTGCGGTGAATCCCTAGCATATCCCACAGCGGCGGGCCGCCGCCACAGGACGCATCCGCCCCTGATCGTTGGACAAGACGCTGTGAAAGCCGGCGTCATGCCGGGAACGAGATTGCCGCGCTTCGCTGCCAATGAAGTAAGTCGGCGAGAACGCCCGCAAAGTAGACGCGCCATCTTGGCGCGTTCTTTGGGCCAACGAAAACCCCAAGAACGCGCCAAGATGGCGCGTCTACTTTTCCGGCCCTCCCGCAGCCCTC
>JAAYBR010000138.1 GCA_012730045.1 Candidatus Hydrogenedentota bacterium
TGGTATCGCTTCGCTCAACCACCGGCTAATGGCCCTCACCCCTCCGGGGTGAAGAGGGAAAGGACACCCGTATCCATGGCTTCATGGACAGAATTCCCGCCTTCGGCGGTCTGGGGCTCGCAATGACGGGTTACCCGCCGTCATTGCGAACGAAGTGAAGCAATCACTTGTCATAACGCCCCAATTCCGCCGCAGGCCCCCGCGGCGCGCGCCTCCGGGAACCCGCCGTTATTGCAGTTCCGGCATCGGCAGGCGCTCTCCCCGGAGCTGCCGGGCCTGGTCCTCGGGCAGATTGACCCCGTAGAAGACGGCGTTGCAGTCAATCCACAGAGCCAGACGCCGGAAGTCCTCCGGCGTCAGGCGCGCGTCCTGGTGGCCGGCGCGGAGCATCGCGAGCAGCCTGCTGCCGCGGGCGCCGTAGAGGCCGCCCGGAGGCGTCATCTGCACCTGGTTGCGCATGCCAAACCGCGGCACCAGCGCGGCCGCCGCCGTTTCGGGGTTCGTGTTTTCCCCGGCGAAATCCCGGTCACCGCACAGCGCCCAATAGGACCGCGTGAACCCGTTGAGGGGCTCGCCGGTCAGGTCCTTCCCCCCCTGGGGCGCCGGGCCGCCATGGCAGCGGACGCAATGCGCGTCCAGAACGGGCTGCACCGCGCGGACGTAGGAAAAGGGCTCGCCCTCGAAGGCCTTGGGGACTATGGGGGACGCGGGCCGCCGCGCGGCGGCGGGAATCGCGGACGGCGGCGCGTTCCCCCGGCCCTCATGGCAGCCGACGCAGGAGACGGTCTCGCCGGGCTGGAGGTAGGTCAGCGACCGCATGGTCTGGAAGGCCATTCCGTTTTCGTCGAGCAGCTGAAACAGGACGGGCGTGCGCGACGGAACGGTGAGATGGGCGGACCCGTCCGCCTCGACCGGCGCCTCCCCCAGCACGGCGCGCGCGTTCTCCTCCCCGGCGAGGCCGACGGGCGGCGCCCCGCCCACCGGGGTGGATTTGGGGAAAATCTGGACCACGCGGATTTCCTTGATGGAGCCCCGGGGCGTTTCGCCGAGCCCCTGATACACATCGGAGACGAGGACGCTCCCCGGGGCGTCCGCGTCCTGCGGCGGCGCGTCGGGCAGGACCGGCGGAACGGGGCGCGCCGCGAGCGGGCAGGCGTTCGTGCTGCCGATGGCGGGGTCGCGGTAGAGGAGTTCCCGGTTGCCGAACACGTCCACGAGGCAGAGGCCGAGGGCCTGCGGCGGATTGGGGCCGGGTTCCCACACCAGCGGCCAGGGGCTGTGGCTTGCCAGGAAGTACTTCTCCGACAGCGGCCACGGCGCGTCGTAGTACTCCCGGATGTCGCTCGACTCGGCCTCCGGAAACGGGATGCCCGGGGTGATCCGCGTCAGGGCGTCCTGTCCGTTGCTGCCCGCGTCCGGATCCACCACGACCAGCGGCCCGCCGGTGATGGAGTGGTGGGCCGCCGCGGTGAAGACCATCTTCCGGCTGTTGGGGATTGGCTGTGTCTGGAAGGTGCAGTGGGGCTTCGCCGTGGCGTTGCCCCAGAGGGCCGCGGGGTTGGTGCCGTCGGGACGGGTCGCCCAGAGCGTCTGATGCGTGACGGCGTCGCGGTCTATGTAGTCCCACCGGCTGTACAGAACCAGCCCCGTGTTGGAAACCGCCGGGAACCACTCGTTGGTGTCGTGAAACGAGAGCATCCGCAGGCTGCCGCCGTCCGCGTCCATGCGGTGCAGGGTGTACACATGCCAGCGCGGGCTGAACTGCGCGCCGAAACACCGGGCATACCCCCCCCGGCGGGTGGAGGAGAAGACGATGCCCCCGTCGGGAAGGTACGCCGGCATCAGGTCGTCGTAGGGGCCGTTGGTGAGCTGCCGGAAACCGGTCCCGTCCACGCCGGTATCGCAGACATGGTAGAACCCCTCGTCGGTCCCGTTGTCCAGCCGCGCCGGGTCGTAGTCCCCGCCCGCGGTCGCCACCAGGGAGAACAGAACGCGACCGCCGTCATACGACAGCCGGGGCTCAAGCACGGAGCCCTTCTCAAGCGCGCCGTTAAGGATGTCGCGCGCCGCGAAGGAATACCCCGGCCTTTCCAGGACAAAGAGGCCGCCGCCGGGCCGGGCCCGCCACCCGAAGTACTGCATCACGAGATGGCTGTACGAGGCCGGAACGCGCTTGCAGAAAAAGAGCGGGCCGAATTGCATGAGCGGGTTGCCCAGAGCGGTCTTTCTCCGCTGGGCATGGGCGCGCAGATAGCGCAGGCACGGTTCCCCGCGGGTGTCCGGCGGCGGGCACGGGACGCCGAGGTCCGCCGCGAGTTCGCCGGCCTTCTTCGCGGTCGAGCGGATCGCCGCCTCATACCCCTGCGGCGTCTCCTCAAGGCCGTCCTGCAAATGCCAGTCCCACTGGACGCAGGCCCACAGGTCCAGCTCCGGCGCCGCCTCCGGCCCGATGTCCCCGAGCACCTCCCTGAACGCCTTCCCCAGCCGGTCGCGGAAAGGCCCGAGATTTACCCGCGTCGTGTCCGACCGGCGAAGCGCCTCAAGCCGCGCGGCCCCGGCCGTCCAGGTGCCCCGGTAGACGCCCGCGGCAACGACCGGAAGACGGGATCCGGTCTTGTTCCGGATCCGCAGGGCCAGCCCCCCGTCCTCCGGGAAGGACACCTCAAGCCGCCACGGACAGGTGTTGACCACCGCGCCCGCAAGGCCGCAGGAGTCCTTGTCGTCCGCCAGAATGAACAGGGGAAGGCTGGACTCCCCCTCCAGCACAACGCTGCTTCCCGGGGTCAACAGGCGCTCGTGGAGGCAGAAATGGCGGTCGAAACTGTAGAGACGGGGGAATCCCGCGGCCATCTCCATTTCCATCTGGTAGGACCAGCCGTCCCGGGGCTGCGCCCCGAACCCTTCCGAGGCGCGGAACAGGACACCGTCGGCGTAGGTGATGACGGGATCCCAATGTGTCGTGTCGCACGCGATGGCGCCGCGCCGGTGAACAACGAACCGGATGCGGTCCCCCACCCGGACGTCCAGCGGCACCGCCGGGTCCGCGCCCCGGGCGTCATTCGCCTCAATGTCCTGCGTCCAGACGACCGCCGCGTTGTGGCGGATGCTTGCCCGCACGCCGTCGCCGCCGTTGGTGTCGGCCTTGCAGACCCGCCCGGATACAACCACCTTTCCATCGCGGGGAACCGTGAACAGGCGGACACTGGACGTCGCCTCGCCGGAATGCTGCCAGTCCTTTCCGACACGCGTCCAGTCCGGGCCGGTCCAGTAGGTGGACCCGTACCAGGTGTCCCCCGAAGGCTCCAGCTCCCGGAACCGGGCCCCGTCGCGCCCGCCCTCACACGGAAACGTCCAGTCCACGACGTTTGCCTGGGATTCGCCCAAGGCTGGGCGCTCGACCCGCGTGGTCAGGAGGTGCATCGCCGCATCGGGCAGCCAGTGCTGCGTCTGCCTCAGGACCCGGCGGGAACCCTGATCCCGGACGACGATCTCATGTGTCGTGGAGGTCTCGGCGCGAAGCTCCCCCTGCGGCGCGGCGAAAGACAGGGGCGCGCGGCCCTCCGGCTGCCGCGTCCACTCCGCGCCGGACGCCGTCTCCCCGGAAAGGAAGGGAGCCGCCCCGGCAGCGGCCGCCGCCCCAAATGAAAGGGCCACCGCCGCGAAACACGCCAAACCCGCGCGCCTGCTCATCATTCCTTTTTCTCCCGCGGGAAGTATATAGGAAGGAGGCTCCGGGACGGGTCCGCCGGACCGATGCCACCGGTGTGGGGCGGACCCGCGGCGCTTTCTAGAAGCGCGGCGCACCGGAAACGGGGTTTTCCTTCCCCTCCGCCTCAGGCGTGCTCGATGCCGGCGTGGTTGGCGATGTCTTCGCAGGTCGTGACGAGGTCGGCGCGGCTGAGGTCGTGGATGTCGGCGCGGCCGTTGATGCGGGCGAAGGCCTCCAGCTCGTGGCGCAGGACCGCCGCGAAGTTGGCGAAGCGGCGGGCGGACTGCTCGACGTCGAGCCGCGCGCGCAGGCCCGGGTCGTGGGTGGTGATGCCGACGGGGCATTTGCCGGTCTGGCACACGCGGTACTGCTGGCAGCCGATGGCGATGAGCGACGCCGTCGCGAGGGCCACGGCGTCGGCGCCGAGGGCGATCGCCTTGGCGATGTCCGCGCTGTCGCGGAAGCCGCCGGTGACGCACAGGGTGACCCGGCTCCCGGCCTGGTCGAGGAAGCGCCGCGCGCGGTGGACCGCGTAGACCGGCGGGAGACAGGTGTTGTCCTTGACGAACACGGGGCCCGCGCCGGTGCCGCCGCCGCGGCAGTCCACGGTGATGAAGTCGGGTTCCGCCGCGAGGGCGATGGCCAGGTCCTCCTCGATGTGGCACGCCGCCACCTTCACGCCCACGGGCCGGCCGTCAATCCATTCGCGGAGCTGCGCCACCGTGGCCGCGAGGTCCTCGGGCCGCTCCAGATGGAAGGGCCGCCCCGGCGAGATGGCGTCACGGTCGCGCGGAATGCCCCGGATCGCCGCGATCTCATCGGTGATCTTCGCCTGGGGCAGGTGGCCGCCGAGCCCCGGCTTGGCCGCCTGGCCGATCTTGATCTCCACGGCGTCCGCCTGGCGGACCGCCTCCTCGCGCCACGAGAAGGGCGCGGTGCCGATCTCGTAGATGTAGACGCCCGCCTCGGCGCGCTCCTCGGGCAGGAGCCCGCCCTCGCCGGAGCACATGGCCGTGCCCGCGCGCCTGGAGCCCCGCGCCAGGGCGATCTTCGCCTCGCGCGAGAGCGCGCCGAAGGACATGTGCGACACGTAGAACGGCACATCGAGCACCACGGGCTTCGCCGCCCCCGGCCCGATCACCGTGCGCAGGCTCACCGGCTCGTCCTCGTTCAGCGGCAGGCGCGACAACTGGACACCCTTGAACAGGACGGCCTCCCACCCCGGCACGGGGCGGCGCGTGCGCATGGCCGTGATCTCGCTCTCTCCCGACAGCGCCATCTGCTGGATGCGGGCCATGCCCGGCTCGCCGTCGTCTTTGTCCTTGCGCCACGCGGACAGGTAGCCGGGGTCCACGCCGCCCGGGCCCTCCGCCGCCGGGGCTGCGGGAGCCGTCACCGGCGCGGCAGTCACGGCGGGCTTCGGCGCGGGCAGGGGGGCCTGCTCTTCAAAGTCCCCCGGGCCCGCCCCGCACACCGGACATTCGTCCGGCGGCTCCGGCCCCTTGTGGACATACCCGCAGACGATGCACACCCATTCCTTTTCCATGGCGGACATAACGTATCCTCCCGGCAATGTTGGGGCGCGCCGCAGTCTTCTCCCCGCGCGCCGTGAAAACCCGCACCCTCGTCACCCCCGCGAAAGCGGGGGCCCATGCCTTCGGCTCGGGACGCAACCGGCCTACCCCGGATGGATTCCCGCGTGCGCGGGAATGACGGCGGGGGCGTTTGCCGCCTCACTTCACCTCGAAGAACCGCTCCTTCGGCGCGTTACACACGGGGCAGCGGTCGGGGACATCGTCGCCGACGTGCGTGTGGCCGCAAATCTCGCACACATAGATCGGCGCGGCCGCCAGATCGCCGCCCGCCTGCACCGCCGCCAGCGCGCCCTGGTACAGCCCGTGGTGCGTCCCCTCGACGGTCATCGCGTTGCGGAAGCTGATCTCCGCCTTGCGGTTGCCCTCGGCCACCGCCTCCTCCACAAACGGCGGGTACATTTCCTGGAACTCGTGCCCCTCGCCGTCAATCGCCTGCTGGAGATGCTCCAGCGTGGTGGTGACGCCGCCCATGGCGCGCAGGTGCGCGTGGGCATGCACCGTCTCGGCCTCCGCCGCCGCGCGGAACAGCTTCGCCACCTGCGGGAAGCCCTCCTGCTCCGCCTTCTTCGCAAACGCCAGATACTTCCGGTTGGCCTGGCTCTCGCCCGCAAACGCCGCCTGAAGATTGTCCATGCTGCTCATGATAGCCATTCCTCTCTGGTTTGCACGGCGCCCGGCCCCGGGGACGCTCCCCCGCCGGAACCGCGCCGCGCGGTCTTGTCAGGAAACCTTATCAAATGCGCAAACGCCATGCAAGCGCCCCCCGAAACGTCCGGCCGGGTGAGATGGTCGTGCCGTGAAGAAAGAGGGCGCAGCAAGCGGCGCCCCTACCTGCCCATGCCTTGGGCACACACGAAAACGCCGGGATCGCCGCCCGTAGGGTACCGCTTGCCGCGCCCTCTTCCCGGGAACACCCCTGCCACCCCCCGCATGCGGCGACGCGGCGAGCAGGGGTTCGGTCATTTCTCCCAGGTGAACGCCTCCCCCGCCGCGAGGGCAAGCGGCATTTTCTCGCCGTTGCAGACGAGCGTCGTCTCCACGGGGCGGTCGGCGCGCAGGGTGGCCTGCACGACCTTTCCATCGCGCCATTGCAGGTCCACCGTGAGGCCGCCGCGCGCGCGGAGGCCCGCCGCGCTGCCGTCGCGCCAGTCCGTGGGCAGGGCGGGCAGCAGCCGCACCGCGCCGTCGTGGCACTGGAGGAGCATCTCGATGATGCCCGCCGCGACGCCGAAGTTGCCGTCAATCTGGAAGGGCGGGTGGGCGTCGAACAGGTTGGGGTAGATGCCGCCGCGCTGGTTTCGCTTGCCCGTGCCGTCGGCGGGCTGGAGCATGTTGGCGAGCACCCTGCACGCGTGGTCGCCGTCGAGGAAGCGCGCCCACAGGCAGACCTTCCACGCCATGGACCAGCCGGTTCCGGCGTCTCCCCGGTAGATCAGCGACTGCTTGGCCGCCTGGAACAGCTCCGGCGTGGCCGGGGTGATCTCCTCGCCGGGGAACACGGCCCACAGGTGGGACACGTGGCGGTGGTCGTTCTTCGGGTCGTCCTTGTCCTCCAGCCATTCCTGGAGCTGGCCGTGCCGGCCGATCCGGTTGGGCGCGATGCGCGCGCGCAGCTCGTCCAGCCGCGCCGCGAAGTTCGCGTCCACGCCGAGGACGCGCGCCGCCGCCGCCGTGTCGGCGAAGAGCCCGCGGATGATCTGGTGGTCCATGGCGGGGCCCATGACGAGGCCGCCCTGCTCGGGCGAGTTGGACGGCCCGCTGATCAGCGGCTTCGCCGGGTCGCGCGGGTCCTCGACGAGGTACTGCGCGAAGAACTCCGCCGCCCCCTTCATGACCGGGTAGGCGCGGTCGCGCAGGAAGGCGTCGTCGCCCGTGTGCTGCCAGTGCCGCCAGAAGTCCTGGCAGAGCCACGCGCCGCCGGTGGGCCAGATGCCGTGGTCGCTGGCGTTGATGGGCGCCGCGCCGCGCCACAGGTCGAAGTTGTGGTGGAGCACCCAGCCGGGGGCGCCATAGTGCGCCTGCGCCACGCGCGCGCCGGACTGCGCCACCTCCTCCAGCGCGTCGAAGAGCGGCGCGTGGCACTCGGACAGGTTGCCCGGCTCGGTGAGCCAGTAGTTCATCTCCGTGTTGATGTTCACGGTGTACTTGCTGTCCCACGGCGGGGTGAGGCTGTCGTTCCACAGCCCCTGGAGCGTGGCGGGCTGGCCGCCCGCGCGGCTGCACGCGATCATGAGGTAGCGCCCGTACTGGCACAGCAGCGCGGGCAGGCTGGGGTCCGGCGCGGCGGCGTAGCGGCGGATCCGCTCGTCCGTGGGCACCCCCGCCGGGGCGGGCCCCAGGTCGAGGGACACGCGCCGGAACAGCGCCTGGTGGTCCGCGACGTGCTCCGCCCGCAGGGCGTCCCAGCCGCGCGCGGACGCGCCCAGCATCTCCGCGCACGCCGCCGCCGGGTCGCCGGACACGTCGCCGTAGTCGCGGTAGGACGTGGCCGCGGCAAGGTAGAACACCACCGCGTCCGCCTTCTCCACGCGGAGTTCGCCGCCCGCGACGGTGACGCTGCCGCCCTCGGCCACGGCCTGCAGCCGCGCCTCAAAGCGCAGGAGGCTCGGGATGGTCTCCGGATCCCCCGGCTCGAAACGGTAGTCGTCGGGCCGGCCCCGGAGGGCCAGACTGTCCGCGCCCGCCGGTTCGCATACCGCCTGCTGGTGCGGCGACGCGAGGCGCACGGTGCAGGAGACCGCGCCGGGCTGGTCCGCCGTGACGCGCAGGGCGAGGATGCGCGCGGGATAACTGGCGAAGACCTCGCGGCGGTACGTCACCCGCCTGGCGGTGTATTCCGTGACCGCCGTGGCCGTGTCGAGGTCCAGCGACCGGGTGTACTTCTTCACGCCGTCGGCGTGGTCGAAACGGATCAGCACGTCGCCGAAGGCCTGGTAGGGGAGCTGGCGCAGGGGCGCCGACATGAAGTGCTCCATGGCCAGGTCCTGCGCCTCCTTCTGCTTCCCCTCGAAGAGCAGGCGGCGGATTTCGGGAAGATATTCCGCCGCGCCCTCGCGGGCGTAGTCGCGCGGCCCCCCGGCCCACAGCGTGCCCTCGTTGAACTGGATGCGCTCCTCCGGCGCGCCGCCGAAGACCATCGCGCCCAGGCGCCCGTTGCCCACGGGCAGCGCCTCCACCCACTGCGCGGCGGGCTGCTCATACCACAGCGTGAGATTGTCCGGGGCGGCCTCCGCCCCCGCCGACACCGCAAAGACCAGCGCGCATATCAGTCCCATGACGAGTCTCCTTTTCCGCAGCGCTTGGCCGCGTCCACACCGTCCACACCGTCCACACCGTCCATACCGTCCACACCGTCCACACCGTCCATACCGTCCATACCGTCCATACCGTCCATACCGTCCATTTCTTCACACCCCGCGCGCGCGGAGCTTGGCGTCTATGAACTGCCGGTGGTTGAGCCGCAGCAAATCCATGAACCGGTGGGCGAGATGGTCCTCGTGGGCGCTGAGGACGCCGTCGGCGAGGAAGACGCGCCACAGCTCCTCCATCATCCAGACGCGCTCCTCCTGAGTGAACCTCTGGTTCACGGTGTTGGTGTGCTCAAAGAGCCCCACGCTGCCCTCCCGCGCGGCGGCGCAGGCGTCGAAGAGGTCGCGCACCTCGTCGTCGTCCAGGCCGAACTTGCCGCGCAGGGTCTCCGCCGCGCGGTCGGTCTCGGCGGGGTCGAGGGTGTTGTCCGCCGCGGCCGCCTCCAGCAGGAGCATGCACACCGCCCGCTGCAGGCGCTTTTCCCGCGTCTCTTTTTGCTCGCCCGGGTCGGCCTTCTTGAACCACGAACCCAGCATGGCGTCACTTCCCCCCTTCAAACAGGATGCGGACCTTGGGGCAGGCGAAATGCTCGCCCGCGCCGGGGGTCAGTTCCGCCCAGTGCCGCTTTTCCAGCGGCCCGGAGGGGTCGAGGTCATTGACCAGCAGGGAGAACCCGGCCGTGCCGCCCGCCTTCAGGGCAAGCCAGGGCAGCTCGGCGGCGGGAAAGGCCGCCTCGTACACCGTCCGCCGCCCGTCGCGCTTCACGGCAAGCGGCACGGCGGCGGTGACGGAGTCCACGCTCTTGTCGGGCCGCTCGTGGGAGAAGACCTGCGGCCCCTTCGGCGTGAGGCTGAAGCTCCAGTTGGACCCCTCCACCCAGAACTCCACGCTGTCGTTCATCCAGACCGTGTCGCCCGCAAAGGGCTGGAAGAACTCGTTGTCCTCCGCCTCCACGGCGAGATAGAGGTGCCCCTCGTCCCACATCACCCGGGTAAAGGCCCGGAGGTCTTCGGTGTCGGCGGGGTCAAAACTCACGCCGTAGGTCAGCGGCGCGGCGGGCGCGTCGCCCCACTCCGACAGGTCGCCGTCCAGCGTGACGGGGCCCCGCGCCTTCGGCGCGCGGAGCGTCGGCACCAGATTAATCTCCCGCGCCAGCGCCAGCGGCTTCCCCGTCTCCGGGTTGTCCACTTCGCCCTTCAGCGCGGGCACGGGAAACCGCGCCGTCCCCTCGGACCGCACGCGCGCGGTGGCCCGCGCCGTTGCGCCGGGCGCGGCGTTCAGGGTCATCTCCGGCGGGTCCACGGTCCAGCCCGCGGGCACGTCCCACCGGAACACGCCCCCGGCGGGGACCGCGAAGGGGTTTTCCAGCGTCATCACCCCTTCGCCCCGGAAGGGTTCTCCCAGCGGCACGGTGACCTCCTCCGTGGCGAGCATGCCCTTCAGGGCGCGCGCCCGCAGCACGCCCGCCTCGGTGACCGTGTCCGCGGGCAGCGTCGCGTGCGGCTTCACCACGGTCCACGACACGGCGTCCCCGCGCACCTTCTCGGCGAGGTGGCAGAAGAACCCGCCCTCCTCCGGCTCGCGCACCGCGCCCCCGGCGCTGCCCGCCACGACATACTGCACGCCGTTGCGCTCGCCCCAGTGGCGGTAGTAGTGCAGGTGCCCGGCGAACACGGCGCGCACGGGGTATGGTCTAATCATCTCCGCGATGTGCGCCCAGTCGCGGTTCCAGTTCCCCATGAACAGCGGCGCGTGGAGAAACAGGAAGAGGTGGCGCGCCGTGCTCGCCGCGAGGGCCGTCTTCAGCCATTCCCGCTGCGCCGCGCTGAACCCGTCCGGGTCGCCCGGTTCCTCCGTGTTCAGCACGACGCATTCCACGGTCCCCCGGCGCACCGTGTAGTTGAACGGGCCGACCCGCTCCTCATACACCCGCAGCACCTCGGGGTCCGTGTTCATCGTGTCATGGTTCCCCGCCACGGGGAAGAACGGCGCGTCGAGGGCGGCGACATTGCCCAGAAACTCGTCCCACATGGGCCCCACCTCGGCGGGAGGCCCGCCCATGATCATGTCGCCCGCGCAGACCACAAAGTCCGGCTTCAGCGCGTTCCACTCCTGGATCATGTCCAGGAAAACCTGCGGCGTGCCCAGCATCCCCCCCGGCTGCGGGTCCGCGCAGACAATGAAGTCCACCGCCTCCGCGCAGGCCTCCGGGGTCGCCGCCAGTTTCGCCAGCGACTTCTCCGCGAGGCTCTCCGCCCCACACCCCCCCGCCGCCAGCAGCGTGCACGCCGCAAGAAATGCAAACCGGGTTCCGTGCCTCATGAGTGGGTGCTCCCGCGCGGCGGAGTTGACGTGCCGACCGCGCCTGTCCCGCCATGGTAGACCATCCCCCGCCGCCCGGACAAGCGGTCGGCGGTCCCTGACCCGCCGAATAAGCGGCTGCGGGAAGAAATGGACCGGTGCCGGGGGCGGGACGGCATGGTATACTGGGCGCAGGAACTTGCGGCATGAACACGCCTTTGGACATAGACAGGGGGCGGCTCGCGTCTTTTTGCGCCCGGTGGCGTATTCTGGAGCTGGACCTGTTCGGTTCGGCATTGCGGGATGACTTCGGGCCGGAGAGCGATGTGGACCTGCTCGCGGTGTACGCGCCGGACGCCCGGATCACCCTGTTTGACGAGGCGCTCATGGAGGAGGAGCTTGAGACGCTGTTTGGCCGGCCGGTGGATCTGCTGAGTCGGCGCGCGGTCGAGGAATCCCCCAACTGGATTCGGCGCCAGGCCATCTTGGAAAGCATGGAGCCCCTCTATGTCGCGCCATGACGACAGCACCTGCCTGCTTGACATCGCGCATGCGGCACGGGCCGTTCTCTCGTTCATTGAGGGCATGGATGAGGCCGCGTTTCGTGGGGACTTGAAGACCCAGGCCGCCGTGCAGCATCAAATCATGATTATTGGCGAGGCGTCAAAGCACCTCACGCCGGCCTTTCGCGAAACCCACCCCGATATACCCTGGAACGCCATTGCGCGCATGCGAGACCGGTTGATTCACGGCTATGGGACGGTGGACCTGGGGGTGGTGTGGAGAACAGCAAGCGAGGCGATTCCCGAGCTGTTTCGCGCGGTCGCGGACCGCTGAACACGAAAAGACGCCGTTTCCCGGCGCCAAGGCCCCTGTAAACGGCTTGGGCCCTGGGGGCGTTTTCGTCCCGCCTTCGGCGGGTGAGCAAGACTGCGGCCCCGTCGGACCAGTCGGACAGGTCAGACCGGCCGGACTTGGGGGGGGAAAACAGAAACAGGCGCAAGGGGGAAACGGGCGGGAAAACAACCGGCGCGTCAGCGCTCCTGCTCGAAGTGGACGGGCGGGGTGATCTCGACGGTGCCGGCCTCGGCGCGGTTGCGCAGGGAGTCCACGAGGGGCCTGGCCACGGTGGTGTAGGCGAACCAGCCGAGGACAATGACGGCGCACACGGCGCCCCACACCTGGGCCTCGTAGACCCAGCGGGGCAGGGACCGGGGCGGCGCGTCGGGGGACGGCGCAAGCCGCGCAAGGCCGCGCCCGCTCCGGGATGACTGGAGCATGCACGCGTGGTACTGGGCGGTGAAGGACTCGGAGTCGAGGCCGAGCAGGCGGCAGTAGGACTGGAGGAATCCGAGGGCGTAGGTCTTCACCGGCAGCGCGGCGAGGTTGCCCTCCTCGAAATGGCGCAGGCAGTCGGTGGGCACATGGACGCGGTCGCGGACCGCGTCCAGGCACAGTCCAAGCTCCTCGCGCCTTTCGCGCAGCAGGTGCCCTGGAAACCGCAGCTGTTTCATGCCACTTCGTCCCTTGACGACTGTTTCTGGTCCACCAGAATCTCCCGCGCCTTGCTACCCATGTGCGGCCCGACGATTCCCCGAATCTCCATCATGTCTATCAGCCGCGCGGCCCGATTATACCCCAGACGGAGCCGGCGCTGCAGCATCGAAATCGAGGCCTGGCCCGACTGGAGGACAACATCCACGGCGTTATCATACTCAGGATCGTCCTCGTCCGCCAGTTTTTCCAGGTACTCCTTGGTTTTCCCAAAATTCTCCACCTCGTCGCGGTACTGCGGGGGGGCCTGCCGCTTGAGCCAGGCCACCAGGGCGTCCATTTCGTCGTCCGAAACGAAGGCCCCCTGGATGCGGTCGGGCTTGCCCTGCCCCGCGGGCAGGTAGAGCATGTCGCCCATGCCCACCAGGCGCTCCGCGCCGATCTCGTCGAGAATGCACCGCGAGTCCACCCGCGACGACACCTGGAAGGAGATGCGCGAGGGGAAGTTGGCCTTGATCACGCCGGTAAGCACGTCCACCGACGGGCGCTGCGTGGCGATGATGAGGTGGATGCCGACGGCGCGCGCCTTCTGCGCGAGCCGCGCGATGGAGTCCTCGACCTCCGCCCGCGCCAGCATCATGAGGTCCGCCAGCTCGTCTATCACGCACACGATGTAGGGCAGCCGGCGCACGACGCTGACGGAGCTGGGGCCGTCCCCGGCGTTCACGATCTCCACCTCGCCGTTCTCGACGCTCTCGTTGTACACCTCGATGTTGCGGAACTGGAGGTCGCGGAAAAGCTGGTAGCGCTCCTCCATCTCGTTCACCAGCCAGCACAGGGCGGCCGAGGCCTTCTTCACGTCCGTGACCACCGGGGTGATCAGGTGGGGGATGTCGTCGAAGATGCTCAGCTCGACCATCTTGGGGTCTATCAGGATGAGCTGGAGCTGCTCGGGCGTGTGCTGCAGCAGCAGGCTCGCCAACAGCGCCTTCACGCACACCGTCTTGCCCGCGCCCGTCGCGCCTGCCACCAGCAGGTGCGGCATGCGCGCCAGGTCCGCAATGCACACGTCGCCGCTGATCCCCTTGCCCAGCGCGAGGTTCAGCGCGCCCTTGCCCCGGCGGAACCCGGCGCTCTCCAGCAGCTCGCGCAGCACCACGGGGTCGCGCTCGAGGTTGGACACCTCGATGCCCACCCGCGCCTTGCCGGGGATCGGCGCCTCCACGCGCACGCCCTTCGCCTCCAGCGTCAGCGCGATGTTGTCCGTCAGCGCGAGGAACTTGCTCACCTTGATGCCCGGCGCGGGCTCCAGCTCGAAGCGCGTCACCGTCGGGCCCCGCGTGATGTCCGTCACCTTCGCCTCAATGCCGAACTCCGCCAGCGTCTCCTCCAGCACCGCGGCCGACCGCCGCAGCTTCTGCTCCAGATTCGGGATCACCACATGCTCCGGCGGGCGGAACAGCTCCAGCGGCGGCGCCGTGTATTTCTTCGGGTAGACGTAGCCCTCGGGCAGGTCGCCCTGGTCCCCCGTCTTCCGCCGCAGGCCGCGCGCGGGGGCCGCCGGCGCGGGCACCGGCGCGTTGCGCAGGGTCCGCGTCTCCTGGGCCGACGCGGGCGTGTGGATCACCACGGCGCGCGCGGGCTCCTGAACGGACGGCACGGCGGGCGCCGGCATCGCCGCCGGCTCGGGGAACGCGGGAACCGCCGGCCCGAAGGCCGCCGTGGACAGCGGGTCGTCGTCCTCGTCCTCGCCGTCGCCCAGGTCGAAAAGCGCCGCCGCGGACCCCGTCGCGGGCGCGGGCGCGGGCGCGGGCGCGGCCTCGTCGGGCGGCAGGTCAAAGGGAAGCGGCGCCGTCTCGGGATAGGGCGGCGCGGGGCGTTTGCGCACCGCGGGC
Organism: Candidatus Hydrogenedentota bacterium; assembly: GCA_012730045.1. Classification (NCBI taxonomy): domain Bacteria; kingdom Pseudomonadati; phylum Candidatus Hydrogenedentota; species Candidatus Hydrogenedentota bacterium. Next base: position 14,304 of record JAAYBR010000138.1, read on the forward strand.
GCGGGCGTGGACGGCACGGGAACCCCCGCCCCCTTGATGACCGGCTCGCCGCTCCACGGCGACCGGGTGTCCTGCGCGGCGGCCCCGGACGGGGCCATTTCGCCCGCTTCGGGGGGCGCGTCCAGCGGTGACTCGTCTGCGGGGCGCGGAGCAACACGCGCGCGCGCCCGGCGGATGCGCCGCCCCGTGCGCCAGCGGCGGTAGTGGCCGCCCATGCCCGTGCAGGCCGCCGCCAGGTACAGCAGCACGCGGCCCAGCACCGCCACGGCGCGGCCCGCGTAGACCAGCAGATGAATGAACAGGAAGTCTGTGCAAAGCAGGAGGCCGATGACCGCCGTCATCATGCCGATCACCTGCGACCCCGCGAACCCAAACCACGGCATCAGCAGGCGGTCCGTCACAAAGGCCCCCACCAGCCCCCCGGCCGCGTTGTTGCTCCAGCCCGACGCAAAGTCCATCTGCGCCAGCCCCGCCGCCGCCCCTGTCAGCAGCGTCAGCCCCGCCAGACGCGTCGCAGGACGGTCCAGCGGCTGCAGGCAGAACAGCATCAGCATCCAGATGAACGTCACCGAGTAGAGCAGGTGCGCCGCATCGCCGAAGAAGAGGGAAAGCGTCCCCGCAAGAAAGGCCCCCAGCGGACCCAGCGTGTTCGGCACCGAGAGCATGCCGTCAATCGGCCGCCCGTCCTGCACCGTCGCGTCGAACCCGTCGCCGATCAGCGATATCATCAGGGTGGCCGTCACGATGAGGGTGCAAACCCCCAGCGTGTAACATCGGCATCTGTGACTTAGCGACCTTTTTTTCTGCACCGTACAGGCTCCCTTGACGATGAGGTGGCCCTGACACCAAGACCAGTCTAGCAGAAGCCCGGCAATTTTTCAACCATATATTGCGTTGATTTCCGGCAAGAGCCCATATATGGGGCGCGCGGGCGCGGGGCTGGCCCCCTATATGCCGCCAACTCGTGCGCACACACTATAAATGGGGGCCAGTCCCCCCGCGCGAAGGGCGGCCTTCGGTCTCGCCGCAGAAAAACATGAGCGCGGCGGCGGGTGGTAGTCCCGCCGCCGCGCCGTCCCGGTCCCTTGACTTGGAGCCAAAGATCAGTCGCAGAGCTCAAAGACGCCCGCGCCGCCCATGCCGCCGCCGATGCACATGGTTTCCAGCCCCCACTTCACGCCGCGGCGCCTCATTTCGTGGATGAGCTGGGTGGCGAGTTTCGCGCCCGTGCAGCCGAGCGGATGCCCGAGGGCGATCGCGCCGCCGTTCACGTTCACGATGTCCTCGCTCAGGTTGAGGTTCTTCACCACATACAGGGTCTGGGCGGCGAAGGCCTCGTTGCACTCGACCAGGCCGAGGTCCTCCACGTTGATGCCCGCCTGCTCGCAGGCGTCGAGGATCGCGGGCACCTGCGGCGGCCCGAGGTAGCCGGGGTCGCCCGCGGCGACGGCGTAGCCGCGCAGGCGCGCCAGCGGCCTGAGGCCCAGCTCCTTCAGGACGGCCTCGCTGACCATGACCACCGCGGCGGCGCCGCAGCTCGTCTGGCTGGAGTTGCCCGCCGTGTGGATGCCCAGCTTGGGCGACGCGGCGAAGGCGGGCCGCAGCTTGGCCAGGCCCTCCAGGGTCGTGTCGGCGCGCGGGCCCTCGTCGGTGTCGAAGATGAAGGTTTTGCCGTCCGGCCCCATCACCTCAAGGGGAACGATCTCCTCCTTGAAGAGGCCCTTCCCGATGGCGGCGGCGGCGCGCTGGTTGCTCCGCAGCGCCCACGCGTCGCACTCCTCGCGCGTGATGCCGAAGTCCCTGGCCACGTTGTCCGCGCACTGGCCCATGCCGGTGTAGGCGCGCGGGTTGTTCTTCGTCAGCCACGGGTTCGGGCAGGTCTTGTTGCCGCCGATGGGGATGACGCTCATGGACTCCAGGCCCCCCGCGATCGCCGCGTCCAGCATGCCGACCTCGATCTTGAGCGCCGCGGTGGTCATGGCCTCCAGGCCGGACGAGCAGAAACGGTTGACCGTCTCGCCGGGGATCGTGTCGGGCAGCCCGGCCGCGAGCTGGGCGATGCGCCCGACGTTCATGCCGGCCTCCGCCTCGGGGAAGGCGCAGCCCATGACGCAGTCGCCGATGCGCTCAACGGGGACGCCCGAGCGCTTCACGGCCTCGCGGATCGCCGCCGCGCCCAGGTCGTCCGGGCGCACGTGGGCAATGGCGCTGCCCGCCTTGGATTTTCCGACCGCGGTGCGAACCGCGGAGACGATGTATGACTTTTCCATGGTAAGGCTCCTTTTTTCCGGTTAGTTGCGCAGCGGCTTGCCGGTCGCAAGCATGTGCTGGATGCGCGCCTGGGTCTTCTCGGTTCCGCAGAGGCTGACAAAGGCCTCGCACTCAAGGTCCAACACGTCCTGCTCGGTCATCGGCGCGCCCTGCAGGCGGTCGCCGCCGCACAGGACCCGCGCCAGATGCTCCGAGATGAGCATGTCGTGCTCGCTGGCAAACCCGGCCTGCTGCATGCCCCAGACCGCCGCGCGGAACGACGCCAGGCCGGTCTCGCCGAGGGCGTACAGCCGCGGCGGCTTGGGCGGCGTGTAGCCCGCCTTGACCAGGCCGAGGCACACGTCCTTCGCCCGCTGCACCTGGTGGTCGAAGTTCGGCAGCACGATGTCCGTCGTCCGGAAGTAGCCGAGCTCGACGACCTCCGCGCCGCTCGTGCCGACCTTCGCCGTCGCGATGTTCTCGAACGCCCGCCGCACGAAGGGGAAGGGGTCCGCCGCCACATTCGCCGGGATGTTCTCCAGCGCGCGCACCAGCAGCTCCTTGGTGCCGCCGCCCGCCGGGATCACGCCCACGCCGACCTCGACCAGGCCCGCGTAGGTCTCGCCCGCGATCACCACCTTGTCGGTGTGCAGGTTCAGCTCCACGCCGCCGCCGAAGGTGTAGTGGTGCGGCGCGCCGACCACGGGCTTCGGGCAGTACTTCATGCGCGCGCCCACGCTCTGGAGCTGGTGGACCATGTTCTCGATGAAGTCCCACTGCCCCTGCATGGCCGCGCCCAGCACCAGCATCAGGTTCGCGCCCGCGCTGAAATGCGGGCCCTGGTTCGCCAGGATCATCCCCTCGAACCTGCCCGCCTCCAGCAGGTCCACCCCCGCGTTGAGCGCGGCGATGATGTCCGGGCCGATGGCGTTCATCTTGCAGTGGAACTCGGCGCACACAATCCCGTCGCCCAGGTCCACCAGGCTCGCGTCGTCGAACTTTTGCACGATGCGGGTGCTGTCCGTCTTCACGTTCACCAGCACGAGCTCGCGCGGGTTCACGGGCACGGGCTTGTAGGACTTCGACGCCGCGTCGAAGTGCATCCGCCGCCCGTTTTCCAGCTTGTAGAACGAGCCGCCGCCCGCCGCCTTCAGGGCCTCGGCCACCGGCGGCAGCGCCACGCCCTCGGCCGCCATGCGCTCGCACACGGCGTCGAAGCCCAGGATGTCCCAGGTCTCGAAGATGCCCCGCTCCCACGCGAAACCCCACTTGCACGCGTTGTCAATGTTGACGATGTCGTCCGCGATCTCCGGGATCCGGTTCCCCGCGTACTGCGCCAGGTTGGCGAAGAAGCTGAAGAGGAACTTCGACCCGTTGTCGTCGCCCAGGTGCATGATCCGGATCTTCTCCTCCACCGTCTCCGCCGACCGCACCGCGCCCGTGCAGGCGAACCGGGGCTTCACCGGCGCCCGGTGCCCGCCCGTAGCCGGGTCGAACCCGAGCACGATCTTCTTGCCCTTCTCGTCCTTCTCGTCCGTCTTCTTGTAGAAGCCGCCGCCCGACTTGTTGCCGTAGAGGCCCTTCGCCACCATGGCGTCGAACCAGTCCGGCCCCTGCATCAGGTCCAGCCGCTCGTCGCCCAGGCAGCCCGTGCGCACGTTGCCCACCACCTTCTGCAGCGTGTCCAGCCCCACCAGGTCCGCCGTGCGGAAGGTCGCCGAGCTCGCGTGGCCGATGTTCGTCCCCGTCAGCGCGTCCACCTCCTCCACTGAGAGCCCCGCCTTCGTCATCTCGTGCATGAGCCACTGCATGGCGAAGGTGATGATCCGGTTCGCCACGAAGTTCGGCGTGTCCTTGGCATACACGATGCCCTTGCCCAGCACGTTCTCGCCGAAGGCCGCCATCTGCGCCATCACCTCGGGCTTCGTGTCGGGGAGCGGGATCAGCTCCAGCAGCTTCAGGTAGCGCGGCGGGTTGAAGAAGTGCGTGCCCAGGAAGTGCGCCCGCATCTCCGCGTCCATGACCTCCGCGATCTTCCCGATCGGGATGCCGCTCGTGTTCGTGCTCACGATCGTCCCGGGTGTCCGGTGCTTGGCGACCTCCGCGAACACCTGGTGCTTGATCTCCAGCTTCTCCATCACCACCTCGATGATCCAGTCGCACTCGGCGATCCGCGCCATGTCGTCCTCAAAGTTGCCCGTCTCGATCATGTCCACATTGGACTTTACGTAGAGGGCTGCCGGTGACGATTTCAGCAGCGCGGCCTTCCCCTTGTCCGCAAAGCTGTTCCGCAGTTTCCGGCTCTTGCGCTCCTCCTCGGACAGGTTCGGCGGCACGATGTCCAACATGATGCTGGGAATGCCGCAGTTGGCAAGATGGGCGGCGATGGTCGCCCCCATCACGCCCGAACCCAGCACGGCGACGCGTTTGATTTCCCTCATGGTTGCTGCTCTCCTTCGGTGGTTGCGGTTTCGCCCGGGGGCCGTTCTATACCTAACGTTCGTTAGAACACCGTCCATAGCATAGAATAATCCGCGCCGCAAGTCAAGCACAATGCGAAAAACTCGACCGGCGTTTTGGCGGTATTCGTAGAAAGAGGGAAAATAGCACGTGCAGGGGACCACGAAACACGCGGAGGACACAGAAAGAAGACCGCCGCCACCCCCTCTCATGCTCCCCCTGCCTCCCCCAATCCCCATTCCCAAAAAAAGCAACGCGGGCCGCCCGGGGAGGGCGGCCCGCGAGATAATCGCCTCTTTTCTACCGGCGCCGGGGGCCCCAACTGGGCCCTTCGGCCGGCACGGGGAAGCGGGACATGCGCATCTCCTCCCCGGTTTTCACATTAACCGCATATACCTCGCTGCGCCCGGTCCGGTTGGACGAGAAGACCACATGACGGGAGTCGGGACTCCAACTGGGCGACTCGTTGATGCCCTGGGAGTCCGTGAGCTTGGTCGGGTTGGCCCCATCCGCGCCCATCACATATATTTCCATCCCCTCGCCCCTGACCTCGGACACGAAGGCCACCATCTTGCCGTCGGGCGACCACACGGGATCAAAGGCGCTTCCGCCGTGGAAGGACAGGCGGGTCTGGTTGCCGCCGTTGCTGTCCATGACATAAATCTGCGGCCGCCCGACCCGGTCGCTGACAAACGCGATCTTGCTCCCGTCGGGGGAGAAGGTCGGCGAGGTGTCCCCCTGGGTGTTCCGCGTCAGCCGCACGGGGTTCGACCCGTCCGGATTGCGGAGGTAGATTTCCGTGTTGCCGTCCTTGCTCAGGGTAATGGCGAGCCGGGACCCGTCGGGCGACCAGCACGGCGCGGAGTTGAGCCCGACCTCCTTGGACAGGGGGGTGGACTTCCCGGTGCGGCGGTCGAGGACGTACAGGTAGGAGTACCGGTCCTTGTAGGAGACGTAGGCGATGCGGTTGCCGTCGGGGGAGATCTTCGGTTTGATGGAGAGGGACTTGTGGTCCGTGATCTTGCGCGCGTTGGCCCCGTCATAGTCCGCCACGTAGATTTCCTTCGTCTCCCCGGCGGTCACGCTGAAGACCATCTCGGAGGTCGCGCCCCCGGCCACGCCGTCCAGATAGCGCACCACCTCCTCGGAGAAGCGGTGCCCGGCGAGGCGGGCGTTCTTCGCGTCCACCCGCACCTCCTGCCCGTAGACCTGGTTGAAGGACTTCAGATCAAAGAGGCGGAACTGCCCGACGATCTGGCTGCCCTCCTGGAAGATCAGGCCGTACACGAGATTCTCGGCCCGCGTCGCCTGCCATTCGGGGAAGTTGATGCTCTTGAGGTCCGCCGTGAACCCCGTGAAGCTCACGGGATACACGTCCCGCGGCAGCACGGTGAACACCCCCGAAAAGGTCAGGTCGTCCGCGACGACCCGCGCCACGTCCTCCGCGACGGCGGCCAGTCCCGGGTCCTGGGTGGCGAAGGGCGGCACGGCGATGGGGATGCGCGCGTCCACGCCCTTGGTGATGTCCACCAGCACCGGCTGCTGGGCATGCGCCATTCCCCCCAGAAGGGCCGCGGCCGCCGCGGCGACAACCGTCAACAGGCGTCGTGTCTTCATCGTCCGTTCTCCTTCAATGTCCGTGCGCGGCTAGAATCCCGCCGCGGCCGCCCGGGCCTGCGGCTGAAACCGCACCAGCAGTGTCAGTTCGTTTACTGTGGCCGCCTCCGAAAACGGCGGCAGCGTCGCGTTCAGCACCGCCTGGATGCAGGACTCGTTCAGTTCCTCGTTCGGCGACGGTTTTGTCACCGTGGGCCCGTCCATGATCCGCCCGTCCCGCGCCACGGTGACCATGACCTCCGGCATGAACGACGCATCGTTCATCGGAATGGCCGACGGCAGCATCCACTCCCGGTACACCGCCCGCTGAAACAGGCCCACCCACTGGCCCAATTCGTCGGGCACATCGCCCACGATGGCGACCGGCCCCTCCACAGTGGACGGCGGCGAGGACGGGACGAGCTGCACCGGGTCCTTGGGCGGCTCGGACGGCTTCAACTGGGGCGGCTTCGGCTGGGTCTTCTTCGGTTTTGGCTCGGGCTTGGGCTCCGGTTTCGGCTTGGGCTCGGGCTTGGGCTCCGGTTTCGGATCCGGTTTCGGATCCGGTTTCGGTTCGGGCTTGGGCTCCGGCTTGGGTTCCGGCTTGGGCGGCTCCGGCGGCGGCGGGGGCGGCTCCGGTTTCACCTCCTCCGGCGGCTCCGGCGCGGGCGGCGTGGGGGCCGGTTCGGCCACCGGCCCCGGCGGCGCGTCCATCAACTGCACCGAATACACCTTCACCGGATCCGGCATGCGGTGCCACCGCAGAAATCCAAGCAGCACCAGCGCCACCACCACATGGAGGGCGATGGAGAGAAGGATCATCCGCTTCAGGGACCGTCGGGACTCGGCCCTGAGCTCGTCGTATGCCGAAATGGGACTCATGACGCTCAGATCGCGCTTTCATTCGTGTACAGGATACCGAAGCCCCCGGACAAAATCAAGGCCTCACCACTACAAATTGTGTCTCTCGGGCAAAAATGACGGACACCGTGTCCCACATGTAGTGGCGGTATCCACTGCATGAATACCGAAATCGGGGGAAAGGTTTCCACGTCCCTCATTTCCGGACTGCCTGTGACGCCTCCACCTTCTGCACCAGTCGGGCAATGTTGCCCGCAAGGTCAAAGGCGCCCTCGATCGTGTCCCGCGCCCGCAGCGCCATGCGCCGAGCGGCCGCCGCATCGTCCATCAGCCGTCGAACCACCCCGGCCACCGCCGCCGCGTCCTCCGGGGCCACCAGAAACCCGGAGACGCCGTCCTCAACAAGCTCCGGATTGCCCGAGACGGCGGTGCTGACCACCGGCACCCCCAGGGCCATGGCCTCAATCAGGACAATGGGCGTGCCGTCCATGTCACGGTCCTTCGCCTGGCGGCAGGGCAGCACAAAGGCGTCGGCCGCCGCGAAATGGCGGCGCACCTCCTCCTGCGGCAGGGGCCCCGTCAGGGTCACCCGCCCGCCCAGCGCCGGGTCGGCCGCCTGCGCGCGCAGGGCGGCCCCGGCGGGGCCGCCGCCCACGATGGTCACCCGGAGATCGCGTCCCTCGCGGAGCAGTTCGGCGGCGGCGGCAATCAACAGGTCAAAGCCCTTCTTGTCCACCAGCCGCCCGACGGAGAGCACCTGAAAAGGTTTGGAGAAGGGTTTTTCCGCGCGCAGCGGAAACGCCTCCAGGTCCACCCCCGTCCGCATGACGTCCAGTTTGCCGGGGTCGCAGCCCATCTCGTCCACCAGGAACCGCACGTTGAACCGGGAGCTGCACATGCCAAAGGCCGCCCGGGCGGTCTTCTCGCGCAGGGCCACCCCGTGCACGAAGATGTCATGGGCATGGCACAGAAAGCTGTACGGTACGTCCGCCAGGAGGGCGGCATACATGGTGACCGCCGCCGGGGCGTGCGCGAAATTGCAGTGGATGTGGCGCGCCCCCGCCCGCTCCACCCGCTCCGCCAGCAGACAGCCCGCCAGGAAATGCCCCAGCAGTTTGGGGCGGTCGGACGGGGCCGCCGTGCGGGCCAGCAGGGCGTCGCGGGCCGCCAGGGCGGCGGTCCGCAGAAACCGTCCCGGGTGCCGCAGCAGCCTGCCCGTTGCGGCGCGCAGCACGGCGCCCGCGCCCAGATCGTAGAGATAGCAGGTCTCGCGGATGAACCCGTCCGCCTCGGCGGAGGTCACCTCCTGCCGGGGCCGCCGCAGGGAGAACAGCGACACCTCCACCCCGCGCGCGCGCAGCCCCTCCACGTCGCGGTAGACAAAGGTGGCGGACAGCACGCCGATCTGCGGGGCCATGTAGGCCATGCGCAGTCCGGCGCCCCCCCGCGCCGCCGTGTCCGGCCGGGATTCCGGCGTCATAAGGCTCTCCCATGAAAGAACCCGTGGAACAGCGGAATCACCCCGCCGTTCCACGGGAAAAAACATCAACCGTTCACTGCGGGATCAGGAGGCCGGCGTCAGGGACACCGCGGCGATTTCGGCGGGCTTGGCGCTGTTGCGCAGCACCAGCCGCACCGACACGGAGTCCGCCGCCGCGTCCGCCGGAAGCGTCACCTTCTTCATCTCCTTCTTCCAGGACGGCGATTTGCTGAAATACCAGAATTCGGTCTTGGGACCCGCCGCGGTCTTGTAGTCCACCGCCATGCCCAGCGCGTTGGCGTCCTGCACCCGCGCGGTCACCGCAAGAGTCAGCGTCTTCCCCGCCAGCGCCCCCTTCACCGGGCAGGACAGGACGCTGTCCCCCTGCGAAGGCTTAAGCTGGAGGGCGCTGGCGCCCGGCTTCTGGCCCGGGGCCTTGGCCACGGCGGAGGCGGAGCCCCGCCAGCCCTTGGGCCGCCCGTCCTTCATCCACGATGCAAACGTCCCGTTGGCAACCAGGCTCATCGGCGCGCGGCGCACCGCCGCGGAAGACTTGGCCGACGCGGGCTTCTTCGTGTCTTTCAGGGACGGGGCCTTCTTCGCGTCCTTCGCCGTCGGCTTCGCGGCGGCCTTCGCGGCGGCCCTTTCCGCCGGCTTCGCGGCGGGCTTGTCGGCCGGTTTTGCGGCGGGGACGGCGGCTTTCGCCGCCTCCGGCTGGCTGGAACCGCCCGAACCGCAGGCGGAAAGCCCAATCATCAGCACCAGCGCGAGGCCCGCACCCAACACCTTCACTGTCCATCCTTTCGGCATCTCAGAATCCTTTCTCTCTTCGCGGCTCTCTGTTGATCAAAACCGACCCATGATAGCACATTTCCCCAGTTTGGGGGCCTGACACCCCCCCCAGGACCATGCGGGCCCTTTCGGCCCCGGTCACGGCAACAGCACCACCTCGTCCACCTGCAGCACCCCGCTGGTCCCCGCGTGGGTTATCCGCACTGCCGACAGACGCAGGGGCCGGACAGGCCGAAACTCGGCCCAATAGTTGGCCCTGTCCCCGCCGTCTCCCGCAGTCCACGTCTCGAAGACAGGAACCGCCTCCCTTTCGAGAGCCTTCTCCCGCGCGAACGCCCGGTGGTCGGTTTGCAGGGTCTCGCGGCCCAGCCGCAGGGGAAACGGCTCGGACCCGCCCGAAACCGGAACCGGGGTCACCGTGGCCACCACCTGGCCCGCCCTGCGGCGGTCCTGACGGGGCAGCCAGCCCACGGAGGAAACGACCACCACCCGGGAAAAGGGGACAGACGGGTCCGGCACGGCCAGCTCCGCCGACGCCCCGGGCCCCACGCGCACCCGTTGCCCGATGGGACGCGCCGCGTCGCCGAAAAGCTCCCGGACGCGGTCCGGGGAAACGCGGGATTCCGCCGGTTTCGGAAGCACCTCGACCGGCAGCACCGCCAGCACCCATCCCGGGTCCTCTTCGGCGGACGCCCCGGGCAGCAGCACGGCGCGGAGCACGGCGCGCCCGCTGCCCGTCACCGGGGGAATCTCCAGCCTTCCGGCACAGGCCCCGGGCGCGGGGCCGTCCCAAGGCACGACTGTCTCCGAAGTCACCACCGGACCGCTGATATCCAGCGTGACCGCCAGCCGGTAGTTGCCCCCGGCCACCAGCGCGGGAATGCGCCATTCAACGGACCAATCGTACCCCTCCCCCTCCGCCATCGCCAGGGGCGGGGTCAGCGCCGCACCGCCGGCGTCGCGCAGGACAAGCTCCGCCACTTCCAGCGGGGCGGCGGGGCGGGCCAGTGTCTCCGCCGGCGGCCGCACGGGTATCGGAATCCCGTCCCCCGCCGCGGAAAATGCGCAGGCCAGGAAGAGCGGCGCCAGGAACCCCCGGCGGGAACGCGGACTCACGGCGCGGCGCCCTGCGCCGGCGGATCGGCGGGCGGCGCCGGCACGGGCGCGGGCGCGAGCCCTGCCTCAAACACATCCACCACCACCCCGGCGCGCAGGCGAAACTCCAGCGATTTCAGGTCCCGAAAGGGGGGATCCAGCGGGACGCGCCCGCCGTAGCGGTGCCGCTGAAACGGCGCGCCTGTGCTGTCCATGTGGTCGGCATCCTGCGACTCCACGATGACGGCCCGCTCATGCCGCTGGGAACCCGGCGTGAAATAGTCATAGTCCGCCCGCGCGGTGTGCACCCCGCTGAGCAGTTCCACCCGCCGTTCGCCGTCCCCGCCGCGCAGCACCACCTCCATCACCGGCTCCCCCTGCGGCACAATCCCGTAGGCATAGGCGGATGAGAGCACCAGCGCGGAAACCTCCGCCCCGTCCGCCGCCGAAACGGGCAGTGTGAGCACCGCGTCGTTGCACAGGCGGAAACTGGCGGAAAGCGTCCGCACTCCCGGCCCCGCAAAGGCCTCCCAGCGCTCCGCACGCAGGCGCCCCCGGCCCGCGGCGGGCCCCAGGTGGAGCGGCAGATTCTGGAGCACGAGCCCCGGGCCCGCATTCCGTCCCGGCGGCGCAGCCAACTGCACGGTGAGATGCGCCGCCCCGTTCAGGACATACACGATTTCCCGCACGGGCACCTCAAAAGGCTGGCGCGCCACCACGCCCGGCTCCCAGGGCGCTTCCCCCGGGCCTGGGCCGGCGGACACGTCCAGCGTCCGCGCCAGGGCCACCTTCTCCAGCCAGAACCGGAGCTGCGCCGGTATTTTCCCGGTGATGCGCACCGAAGGCACCCAGTAGGCCGTCACCGTCAACGTCTTCGCCCCGTCCACACGCGGGGTCTTGTCGGTCAGCGGCGCGTCCTGCGCCAGGTCCAGCCCCAGCAGCCGCAGGGGCCCCGGGTCCGCCTCCGGACCAAACACCGCCTGCACATACGGGGCGGGAAAGGCGGGGGTGACCTCCCGGAGGAGCCGGTCCAAATCCTCTGCGGACGGCGGTGCGCCGGGAGTCTCCTGCGCCCCCGCCCAGGCGCAAAGCAGCAGGCACAGCGCCCCCGCCACCGCCCGGCGGCGCGTCTCCATTCCTGGTTTCCCCTGGAAGACCGTCATGTGTCCGCACGCCTCCTGCCGCCCGGGGCGGCCCGAAATGTTGAAGCCGCCGGCATTATAAAGCCCCCCGCCCCAAGCCGCAACGTGCGGATCATGCCGACCGCGCGCGGCAGGCCGTTACCGGCCATGGGGCATCCTTTGTGCCGCCCTTGCAGGGCTGTAATGAGGAGAAGGACCCGCTTTCCCGGGGCTTGCGCCCCGGGCTATTGTATGCCGCGCTTTCAGCGCTGTCCAATCCGACGGCTTCACGGCCTCCCCCAGAAATGGGCGGCGGGCCGGAACCGTTCAGCATTTCGCGCGAAACCCAGCTGTCTTCCGCAGTCTGAGTTCCAACACGCTTCCCCGCCGCGCAGTTAAAACAACCCGGCGGGGCATGCCCGCAAACGAACGATTCGGCGTTTTCGCCACACCGGACGTCAGTCCGCAGCCTTCCCGTTCTTCACGCGGGTGCGGAGGATTTTGAAGGCCACGCTGTCCGCCAGGGCGAGGAAGGAGGCCGTGATGATGTTCTCGGACACGCCGACGGTGCTCCAGGACTCCATCGCGTCGCTGGACTCGATGAGCACGCGGGTCTTGGCCTGGGTGGCCAGCTTGCCGTCCAGGATGCGCACCTTGAAGTCCTCCAGGTGCACCTCGCCGATCTCGGGGTAGTGGTCCTGGAGCGCCTTGCGCAGCGCCAGGTTGAGCGCGTCCACGGGGCCGTGGCCCTCGGCCACGGTGTGCCGCTCGGACCCGTCGGGCAGCGCCACCTTCACGGTGGCCTCGGACACGGGCGCACCGGCGCTGTTCTGGTTGACGTGGGCGTGGTAGCTCAGCGGGGTAAAGAAGGGCTCGACGGCGCCCATGCCGCGCCGGATCAGCAGGATGAGGGACGCGTCGGCGCCCTCGAACTCGAAGCCCTCGTTCTCGAGCTGCTTCACCTGGCTGAGGATGCTCTTCGTCGCCGGATCGTTCTTGTCGAGGAGGATGCCCAGCTCCGCCGCCTTCTGGATGAGGCTGGACCGGCCGGACATCTCGCTGACGGCGATGCGGGTGGCGTTGCCGACCAGCCCGGGGTCCACGTGCTCGTAGCTGGCCTTGCACTTGCGCACGGCGTCGGCGTGCATGCCGCCCTTGTGCGTGAAGGCGTCGCGGCCCACATAGGGCGCGCTGTCGCGCGGCGTCATGTTGGCCAGCTCGGCGACGAGGTGGCTCTTGCGCGTGAGCCGGGCGAGCTGGTCCGGCTTCAGCACGTCATAGCCCATCTTGAGCTGGAGGTTCGGGATGATGGTGCACAGGTCCGCGTTGCCCGTGCGCTCGCCGTAGCCGTTCATCGTGCCCTGCACCTGCCGCGCGCCCGCGCGCACCGCCGCCAGCGCGTTGGCCGCGGCGCAGCCCGAGTCGTTGTGCGTGTGGATGCCGATGCAGGCCTTGGGGAGCCGCGCCGCCACCGCCGCCGTCGCCGCCTCCACTTCGAAGGGCAGGCGGCCGCCGTTGGTCTCGCACAGCACCAGCGCCTCCGCGCCCGCCTCCAGCCCCGTCTCCAGCACGGAGAGCGCGTAGTCCGCGTCCTCGGCATAGGCGTCGAAGAAATGCTCGGCGTCGAGGAACACGCGGCGCTTGTTCGCCCGGAGGTAGGCCACGGACTCCTCCACGATCTTCAGGTTGCGTTCGAGGGAGACCCCGAGGATCTCGCGCACATGCAACGGCGAGGTCTTGGCGAAGATCGTGACCACGCGCGTGCCCGCGTCGAGCAGGGCCTTCAGGTTCGGGTCGTCCTCCGCGGCCATTTTCGGGTGGCGGGTGCTCCCGAAGGCGGCCATCTCGGCGTTCTTCAGCTTCAGGTCGCGCGTCCGCGCGAAGAGCTCCGCCGCCTTGGGGTTGGACCCCGGCTGGCCGCCCTCGATGTAGCGGATGCCGAGCAGGTCGAGGGCCTTCACCACGCGAAGCTGGTCGTCCGCGGAAAACTTGACGCCGGGCCCCTGGGCGCCGTCGCGCAGGGTGGTGTCATACATCTCGATTCTTGGTTTCTGGGCTTTCATTGATTTCGACTCCTGGAAATCCGCCGGTCTGGGCGGGGGGCAATGCGGGCCTTGGAAAGAAAACGCCTAGAGGACCACCGTCTCGTCGCAGAGGAAACTGCGGAGGAGGCGGTGCCCCTCGGCAATATGCACGCCGCTTGCGGCGGCGGTGCCCTCCGTGTAGGCCGTGGCGGCGTCCCGGGGAATGCCGGGGCCGCACATGCCGAAGGGCACGGGGCCCCCGGCGTGGGTCTTGGTGGAGATGAGGGTGAAATGGTCCGGCGCGGCGAAGACCCGCGTGTCCGGATGGGTGTCGCAGTAGTCGAGGCAGGGGCCGACCACGAGGCGGGCGTAGTCCTCGATGGCCTGGATCTTAAGGTCCACCCGGCCCTGGTGCGCCGTCTCGTCGGGGGCCTCCACGTGGATGTACGCGGCGTCGCAGCGGTTCAGCGCGTCGAGCGCCGCCGCCACCTTGCCCGCGTAGTCCGTGTCCAGCCAGCCGGTGGCACCGGGCACGTTAAGCACCTCCAGTCCCGCGCACACGCCGATGCCCTTCACGAGGTCCACGGCGGACACCACGGCGCCCGTCCGGTTGAACTTGGTGAGGAAGGGGTCCATCACCGGGGCCTTGCCCTGTCCCCACAGCCAGATGGAGACGGCGGGGCGTTTTCCCTCGGCAAGCCGCGCGGCGTTCACCGGGTGCGCGGCGAGGATCTCGCGCGACCGGTCCATGAGCGTGCGCAGCAGGTCCGCGCCGCCGCCCTGGGGCAGGTACGGCGCGTATTCCTGGTCGGTGATGTTGTGGGGCGGCTCGCAGACCGCGTCCACCAGCCCGGCCACTCCCGCGGCGTCGCCGCCGCGGATCACGGCCAGATGCCGGTAACTGACGCCCGTGTTAAACTTCACAGGGAACTCGCGGGCCAGGGTGTCGTTCAGCGCGGCGATGATCTCCCGCGCCTCGTCGGTCGTGATGTGGCCGGACGTGAAGTCCTCCATCCGCCCGTCGGTCAGGGTGACCAGGTTGCAGCGGAAGGCCACCTCGTCGTCCGCGAGCTGGATGCCCTGGTTGGCCGCCTCGATGGGGGCGCGGCCGGTGAAGGTCTCGCGGGGGTTGTAGCCGAAGAGCGTGAGGTTGCCCACATCGCTGCCCGGCGGCATGCCCTCGGGGATGGGGCAGTACTGTCCGACCATCCCGCGCGCCACCAGGGCGTCCAGGGCGGGCGCATCGGCGGCCTCCAGGGGCGTGCGCCCGCCGAGCACCTCCAGCGGGTGGTCCGCCATGCCGTCGCCTATGAGCACCAGATATTTCACCGCACGCCCTCTTGTGTTGGATATTCCCGCAATTCTACCGCATTTCCGCGCCGCGCCGCAAAGATGCGGCGCGGTATGTTCTTGAGAAACACGGGGTTGCGCGGAAGTATGCCCGTCGGGCGCGGTGGATCAGCCCGAGGGCAGCGTGCTGAGCGCCTCGTCCTCCTCAACGGGCGCGCCCTCCGGGTTGGAGTCGGCCTCAATGGTGAGGGAGGCGGCGTCCACGGTGGACTCGGGCTTCGGGAAGGCCTTTTCCAGGAGGACCGCGCCGGGCGAGGGACGCTGGACCAGCGTCTGGCGCAGGAAGGCCGCCACGCGGTCGTGGACCGCCGTGCTGCCGTCCCCGTTGACGATGCCGTGGCGGGTGCGCTGGAAAACGGTCAGCTCCTTTTCAGCGGAACCCAGCCCGGCGAAGAGCGCCGGGGCGCTGTCGGGGTGGACCGTGGGGTCGTCGGAGGCCTGCACCACCAGCGCGGGCGCGGTGACGGAAGGCAGGCAGCGGTTTGTCTCGTACATGACGTCCAGCAGTTCCCTGACCCCGGCCAGGGGGTTGCGGGTGTAGTTGATATGGGTGTTCTCGGGATGGTTGTCCACATATTCCAGCGAGGGGCGCGCCGCGCCAAACCGCTTCAGGAGCGTGTTCAGCCCCAGCAGCGACGGGGCAAGCCGGGCGGAGGAACTGCGCAGGCGCAGGGGGGAGCAGATGGTGAACACGGCGCGGACCTGTTCCGGCCGCCGCGCCGCCGCCAGCAGGGCCAGGCAGCCGCCCATGGAAAAGCCGCCCACGGCCAGGTTGTCCGTGAGCGCGCGGACCACGTCGCAGCCGCGCTCCACCGCCGCCACCCAGGCGGCCACGCTCTGGCCCGCCAGGTCCTCGGGCGCCGTGCCGTGGCCCGCCACGCGCACGCCGTACACCGCGAAGCCCGCCCCGCGCAGATGCTCGCCGAGGGCGCGCACCTCCAGCGGCGCGGCCATGTACCCGTGCACCAGCACCACCCCGCCCCGGACACGCCCCAGGGGCTTCAGGAAGAAGGGGCGGCCCACATCGGGGGGCTTGGTCAGGCCGGGACTGTAGTGGACGGCGTAGTCCTCCTCAAAGCGCCGGTCCTCCGTCTCCGCCAGCGCGCCGGAGGCGCGCCGCCGCCCCCAGGCCTCCCCCGGCCACGCGACAGCCCGACGGAACCAGTCCGCCACCCGCGCGATAAACGTGTGCAAAAACTCCGCGTCCATCAGGCCCTCGGTCCCCCGCCCCCCGCGCACTGCGCCCCCAAACGAGCAAATTGTACCACAGGCCCGGGAAATGCGGCGGCGCGCACAACGTGGACGCGGCTTCCAGCCGCGTTCTTTGGGGCGATGGATACCCCGGAAGAAAGCGGCTGGAAGCCGCTTCTACGATCTTGCCGGCGTTCCCGCCTATTGTCTCGCCGCGCGCCTCCTCGTGCAGACTCCGGACTCCAGACTACAGACTCCAGACTCCAGACTCTTCCCCCCTCAACTCTCCGGGCCCCCGTGCCTCCGCGTGAAAAAACCTCCCCCTCTTCTCTTCCTCCAGACTCCAGACTCCGGACTCCGGACTCCAGACTCACCCCTCCTATTGCATTCCCACACCCCCTCCGCTATCATTCCCCCATGCCCAGATGCGCCAGAACCGTCGTCCCCGGCGTGCCGCACCACGTCACCGGCAGGCCGCCCTGTCTTGGTCCCCCCTTGAGGGGGGGGAACGCATCTTCGCGGGAGCGAGATTGCTTCGCTTCGCCCGCAATGACCGCGAAAATACCTGTCATTGCGAGCGAAGCGAAGCAATCTCTTGCTCGCCAACGCCCCG
This sequence comes from Candidatus Hydrogenedentota bacterium, assembly GCA_012730045.1. Classification (NCBI taxonomy): domain Bacteria; kingdom Pseudomonadati; phylum Candidatus Hydrogenedentota; species Candidatus Hydrogenedentota bacterium. The sequence continues at coordinate 31,137 of JAAYBR010000138.1, forward strand.
GAATCCGGAACATCCCCCGGTTCGCTCACGGCGTGGCAGTTCCCCTGAAGAACGGACACTCCTGCCCCCTCGACCCCGCCGTAGGGGAAAACCCCGTCCCCCCCGGGGAAGGACGCGCCACCTTCGAAGCATGCCTCCACGAAAACCCCGGCCACCAAGCCCTCCGCGCCGTCCCCAGCACCGGACGTCCCCTCGGCAGCGAATCCTTCCTCGAGTCCATCGAGAAAACCCGCAAGAAACGCGTCCGCCCCCTCCCCATCGGCAGGCAAAAAAGCTGGCGCAAGCATCCCAACGGAGCACAAACCCCATGAGGAGACAAATAAACGATGACTGTAAATTATTAATTGCCCTTGCCAATAAAGGAGCCAAAGACATGGAAACTCTATCGCGCGTCATTTTCTTGTGTACTTTTGTCAATACGTATGCGTGGGCTGCGTCAAGCAACCCAATCGCTATCTCTTGCCGATTGTCAAGCGACTCAATTACTTCGGGTAGCCCCGTGAGTCTATTCATAACAGCCGCAAACACAACACAGGAGTCTTGCTTAGTGAAGATCCTTGGGAATTCCACTTTTTCTCGAGACACCTTTAATATACACATAACAAGCCAAACTGTATCACCGCAACATATTCATAGACGTAATCTCCCTATATATTCCAGCGCGTTTATGTGGATTCTTCATTCGGAAATCATGCCTGAAACGTCTGTTACCGTGGAATATCCCCTCCATCTGCAATGGGATACAAGGCTTCCCGCTGGAGTGTACTCCATTATGCTATCTCCAATTCACATCATAGTAGTCCGCAAGTCTTCAGTTAGCAAAACAGGCGAGACACACATTGTGCTGCTTCCACCACTAACTGTAAATGTGAGGAATGGGGATGAATCATCGCTGAGAGAGAACTACAGAACCATTCTTGGAGAGGTCTGCCGAAAACAACTTGGTCCGAAGGGAAGCATTTTTCAAAAGTTGCCTTCTGGGGCGGCGACTTTACTTTGTGCGTATGGCGCGGCCGCAACTGATAGCCAGCTTGATCTGCTGTTTTCAGAGAGTGATGGATTTGCTTTTTCTCCTAGAATTGCCATATATGCATGGGAGAATATTGCCCAAAACGCTTCCTCTGAACTGGCGCGCAGAATTGTTGAAATGTCCAATAATTGTAACTTTTGGCGGCGCGATTGTGCTTGGAAGTGGCAAGACCTCGGGTTTGTGTGGTGTATTCATAGAATGAATGAGTCGGGTTCTTCTGAGGTGAGTACGATTCTGGCTTCGCTATGCGATAAGTACCCAGAGCAATATGATTTGAAGTATCTCGAGTATGAGAATTGATGCTTTCATCTGTTGCAGAGCTAGTTACGATATGAGTATGTCGTGGACTATGGCACGGAGCTGACGCTCTATCCCTCTCCCGTGGAGGAGGACGCCCCGTGGCGGTTCACGGGATGGCTGGGGGATGACGCCGCCCTTGTGGGAAGCGGGGGCGTGCTGGAGATGACGGATGACATCGCCTTGGGGGCGGGGTTCACGCCGGAGTGGGCGCTGGTGCTGGAGGATCCGGGCATCACGGCGGATCCGGAACCGTATTACACGGGCCGGTATCTGGACGGGGGTGGAGGTCACGCTTATTAGACCTCAGACTTCAGAGTTCAGACTTCAGGCTTCAGGAAGAGAGCATCAGATTCTGGGTTCCAGACTCCAGGGAGAGGGCTTCAGACTTCAGACTTCAGGCTTCAGGACGGAGGTTCCCGCCGTTCTCCGCGCCCCTGTGACTCCGTGTGAGGCCTGTCTTCTTCTCTTCCTCCAGACTCCAGACTCCCGACTCCCGACTTCCCCCGCTCTCCGCCTCCTCCCTGCCCCGCCTTCCTCCGTCCACGGGGCGATAATCGCACCCTGCTCTCCTGCAAAAAAAAGCCGTCGTCGCCCACCAAATCATCCACGTGTTCTGTGCGCGCTTTCCGTCGCGTGGAGACCACACCGTTGACCAGATGGTGCAGGCGGCGCGTTCGGGAAAGCAGAACATTGTGGAGGGCAGCAAGGCGGCGATCGCCTCCAGGGAAATGGAGATCAAGCGGACGAATGTCGCACGGGCGAGTCTGGAGGAACTTCTTGAGGACTGTCTGGACTTCCCGCGTGTGCATGGTCTGGCGGTGCGGGAGAAGGACAGCCGCGAGGCGGCCTCCGCGAGCGCATGACCCAGGCGCGCCTCCAAAGCCGGAGACAGGGGAAAACCGACGGCCACACCCCTGCCTGACTTCCCATCCGTCCCATACGTCCCATAACTCCCATTTCCCCCGCTGGCATCGCGCGCGGGAGATGGGTACAATGGACCGGGCGGCGCGTTCTGCGGCGGTTGCGGATTGCGCCATGGCCGGTTTTCCAACGTCGAAGGATGACTCCGCATGAAACACACGTCTTCCGCGCCGGGATGCTCCCGGCGGCAGTTTCTGAGGCGGGCGGCGGCGGCCGTGCCGCTGTTCCCGATGGTGCTGACGAACGGGGCGCTGGGCGACGCGACGCGGCCCGGGGCGAATGACCGGATCACCATGGGCCTCATCGGCGCGGGGGGGCGCGGCGAGTACGACATGCAGGCGTTCATGGCGCAGCCGGACGTCCGGATGGTGGCGGTGTGCGACGCCAAGCGCGAGCGCCGCGAGGCGGTGCGCGGCATCGTGAACCAGGCCTACGGCAACGAGGACTGCGCCGCGTACATTGACATGATGGAGCTGCTGGCGCGCCCGGACATAGACGCGGTGGTCATCGCCACGGGGGACAACAACCACTCTCTGGCGGCCATCATGGCGGCGCGCGCGGGCAAGGACATGTACTGCGAGAAGCCCATGAGCGTGGCCATCTCGGAGTCGCGGGCCGTGTCGGACACCATGCGCCGCCTGGGCCGGGTGTTCCAGTGCGGCACCCAGCGCCGCAGCATCGGCAATTTCCGCCTCGCGGCGGACCTGGCGCTGAGCGGCAAGCTGGGGCGGCTCAAGGAGCTGCACGCTGAGGAGGCGTCGGGGTTCAAGAACATCCATGAGACGGTGCTGCCCGCCGAACCCGAACCCCCGCGCGAGGAGCTTGACTGGAACGGCTGGCTGGGCGCGGCGCTCTGGCGGCCCTTCAACAGCAAGTACCCGCAGCGCGGCTACTGGAGCGACCACCTGGACTTCAGCGGGGGCTCCATCACGGAGTGGGGCAGCCACACGGTGGACCTGTGCCAGTGGGCGAACGGCGCCGACGACACGGGCCCCGTGGAGTTCTGGCAGGAGGGCGAGCGCTTCATCGGCCGCTACGCGAACGGCGTGAAGCTGGTGATCCGGACGGGGCTGCGCTTCGGCTCGTGCCCCGTGCGCTATGAGGGCGAGGACGGCTGGGTGGAGACCGGCGACTCCGGCGAGATCGAGATCTACCCGAAATCCCTCGCGCGCGACATGCGCTTCAAGGGGGGGTACCCCGTGGACAACCACGCGCGCACCTTCCTCGACTGCGTGCGCACGCGGCGGCAGCCCAACTCCCACGCGGAGACGGCGCACCGCTCCATCTCGGCGTGCCATGTGGCCAACATCTGCAAGCGCCTGGGCCGCCCGGTGAAGTGGGACCCCGCCACGGAGACCTTCCCGGACGACCCCGAGGCGAACCGGATGCGGGCGCGCGCGTGGCGCGAGCCGTGGCACATGTGAGTTTTTGGCGAAGGCATGTTTCCGGCCCCGGCCGGCGAGGAAGGATTTGACAATGCACATTCTGTTGACCCCCCGGACCCGCGCGTTCGCCGCGCTCTGCTGCTGCCTCTGCCTGGCCGGGCTGGCCGCCGCCCAGACCTCTGAGGAGGCGCTCATCGCCGCCCTGTCCGGCGACGCCCCGTTCATGGAGAAGCAGGCCGCCTGCCGCGCCCTGCGCCAGACCGGCACCCCCGCGAGCGTGCCCGCCCTGGCGGCCCTGCTGGCCGACCCCCAGCTTTCCAACCTGGCCCGCTACGCACTGGAGCCCATGCCCTTCCCTGAGGCGGGCGCGGCGCTCCGCGGCGCGCTCGGCACGACCTCCGGCGCGCTTCAGGCCGGCGTGGCCACGTCCCTCGCCGTGCGCCGCGACGCGGAGGCCGTGGCGCCGCTGGCGGCCCTGATGGCGGGCGCCGACCCGGCGGTGGCCGGGGCGGCCACGGCGGCCCTGGGCCGCATCGCCACCAAGGACGCCCTCCAGGCGCTGCAGGACGCGGCGAAGGGTGCCGCGCCCGAACAGCGCGCCGCCCTCGGCGAGGCGCTGCTGTGCCTGGCCGACATCTGGGCGGCGGAGCAGAAGGGGGAGGCGGCGGCCGGAATCTTTGAGGGGCTGCTGGGCACCGAGTGGCCGGACCATGTCCGGCTGGGCGCCTTCCGCGGCCGCACGCTGGCCCGCCCGGGGGACGCGCCGGAGCGCCTGCTCGCCGCGGTCAACGGCGATGAGCCCCTGTTCCGCGAGTTTTCCGCGCAGATGATGGTTGAAACGGCGGGCGACGGCGCGACGGACCGCTACGCCGCCGCGCTGGACACACTGCCCGCGGAGGCGCAGGTCCGCATGCTGCGGGGCCTTGCGGGGCGCGGAGACGTGGCCGCCCGGCCCGCCGTGCTGAAAACCCTCGACAGCGCCGACCCGGCCGTGCGCATGGAGGCCGTCCGCGCCCTCGCCGTGTTTGGCGACGCCGCCGACACCCCGCGCCTCACCGCGCTGCTCGGCGGCGGCGACGCCGTGGCCGCCGAGGCGGAGAAGAGCCTCGACACCATGGCCGGGGACGCCGTGGACCAGGCGCTCGCGGCGTTCCTGCCGCAGGCCGCCCCCGGCGTGCACGCGACAATTCTTGGCATCCTGTCCCGCCGCGCCGCGCCGCAGGGCGTGGCCCTGGCGCTCGACGGCCTGAAGCACGCCGACCCGGCGGTGCGCGCCGCGTCCCTCGGCCTGCTGGCCGAGCACGGCGGCGCGGGCGAGGTGCCCGCGTGCCTGGAGATGCTCGCGGCGGCGGCGCCCGACGCGCGCGGCGCCGTTGAGAAGACCCTCGGCTCCATCAGTGTGCGCAACGGCGACCCCGCTTTGGCGCCCGTGCTGGCCGGACTGGCCGGCCCCGACGCGGCCCTGCGGGGATCCCTCGTGCGTGTGCTGGCGCAGGCCGCGTCCCCCGCCGCGCTGAACGCCGTGGTGACCGCCCTGGAGGACGCCGACGGGACCGTCTCCGAGGAGGCCCTGCGCGCGCTGTCCGAATGGCGCACCCTGGACGCGCTGCCCCCCCTGCGCGCGCTGGCCGCCGGCGCCGACGAGGGCCGCCACATCCTCGGCCTGCGCGGGTTCATCCGCCTGGCCCAGACGGAGTCCGACCTCGGCAAGCGCCAGACCCTGCTCGACGACGCGGCCACGCTGGTGAAGCGCGTGGAGGAGCGGCGCATGCTGCTGGCCGCCTGGGGAAAGACCCCCACGGCCCACGCGCTGGACCAGCTGACCGCCGAACTGGCGCGGGACGAGGCGCGCGACGAGGCCGCCGCCGCGGTGATCACGCTGGCCCCTGAACTGGCGAAACAGGACGCGGCGGCGAAGGAGCGTGTGAAGGCCGCCCTCGCCCTGGTGTCCGAGCGGGCCGCCAGTGACGCGGTCCGCGAACGCGCCGCCAAGGTCTCTGCCGCCCTGCAATAATCCGGTCTTGCGGGTTTTTCGCGGCGCGGGCCGCAAAAAACCGCGTAAACCATTGCGAAGACGGCGCGGGAGTGCTACAATTGCATCCGCGCCGCGGCATGAAGGCGTGAGGTTCCGGTCGGAACGCGGCGCGGTCGGGACAACCCCAGGCAAGGAGCGAACCATGCTGCTAAGTGATTACATAGACGTCAGTTGCATTGTGCCGGAGCTGGAGGCGAAGGAGAAGAAGGACGTGCTCAAGGAGATGACCCGCCTCCTGTTCGACAAGAAGAAGATCAAGGGGGTCGAGCCCGCGCTGGACCAGATCATGGCGCGCGAGACCACCGAAAGCACGGGGATCGGCCACGGACTCGCCGTGCCCCACGCGCGCGTGTCGGGCCTCAAGTCGCTGTACTGCGCGGCGGGCCGCGTGGCGGCGGGCGTGGACTTCGCGGCGGTGGACAAGAAGCCGGTCAACCTGGTCTTCCTCATCGTCTACCCGCCCACGCAGCAGACGACCTACCTGAACTTCGTGGCCACGCTGGCCAAGATGCTGCGCGTTCCGGAGAATTTCAAGGCCCTCATGGCCGCGGCCGACGAGAAGGTGTTCCTCGAGGTGCTCACGGAGATGGCGCACAAGCTGGCGGCCCCCGAGGAGTACTACGCCAAGAAGCTCAAGGCGGACCCCGAACTGCTCCAGGCGCGCGACGCCCACGCCGACCTCATTCTGCTGGCGCGGCTCCAGCTCTGCCAGGAGATGTACGACGCGGCCCGCTCGGGCAAGAAGCAGATCAAGCAGCGGATGGAGAACATCCGCAGCCTCGTGGACGCGCGCATCCTCAAGCACTACGACCGCCTCATGACGGCGCGCCCGCCCGCGCTGGTGCCCGTCGAGGGCGACACCTGCCAGGGCTGCTTCATGCGCCTGCCCTCCCAGTTCGCCCAGCGCGTCCGCGAGGACACGGACCACATCCACACCTGCCCGAACTGCAGCCGCTTCATCTACATCGTCTGACCCGGTTTCCGGCGTGCGGGCGGGGCCGCGAAACGCCCCGTTTTTGAACGGTTTTTGGGGGCTGTGCTATGCTCTGCGCGCAGCCTTCCAGTGTCACCATGAACGGGTCCCGCCACATGTCCGACTACAGCAGCCCCTTTGCCGCCGCCTCCGCCGCGCCGCCCCGCGGGTCGGCGTGGCGGGTGTACGCGCGCCTGGTCGGCTACGCCTGGCGGTACAAGGCCCGCCTCTTCGGGTCCATGGCCCTGGCCATCCTGATTGCGGTTTCCTTCGGCGCCATGCTGGTCGGCGTGGGCACGGTGATCCGGCTCACCTTCTACCAGCCCGCCGCGCAGGCCCCGGAAAGCGGGGACGCCCCCGCCAAGACGCAGGAGGACCCCGCCGAGGGCATGGCGCGGGACATCGCCGACTATTCCGAAACCATGCGCCGCCTCACCGGCTGGGGGCCCGGGGGGCTGGACCGGCGCTTCCTGGACGTGGTGGCGGGCATGCGCGCGGACCGGATGCGCGCCCTGCTCTACGCCTGCGCGCTGGTGACCCTGCTGGCGGGCTTCGTCGGCGTGTCGCGCTTTTTCCAGGAGTACCTCGCCGCCACCATCGGCGTGCGCGTGACCACGGACATCGGCCGCGACATGTACGCCAACCTCATGCGCCAGTCCATGGTGTTCTTCGAGACGCGCAACAGCGGCGAGATTCTGGCGCGGTTCAGCAACGACATGTTCATGGTGAACCGCGGCCTCGAGGGCGTCTTCGTCAAGCTCATGCGCGAGCCCTTCAAGATTGCCGCCTTCCTCGCCGTGGCCCTGAGCGTGGACTTCAAGCTGACGCTGGTGGGCGTGTGCGTCATGCCCGTCGTGCTCTACGCCCTCGTGTTCATCGGCAAGAAGATGCGCAAGAGCGTGCGCCGCTCCCTCCAGAAAATCGCCTCCATGACCACCGTCGTCGGCGAGACCGTCCGCGGCATGGCGGTCATCAAGAGCTACAACATGGAGGAGTACGAGATCGGCCGCATGCGCGGCGAGATTGACCGCCTCCGGAAGTTCCTCTACCGGATGGCCCGCCTCCACGCGGCCACCGGCCCCGTCACCGAGTTCCTCCTCGTCCTCGGCGTCGTCTCCTTCGTCCTCTACAGCGGCCACCGCGTGGAGGAGGGCCTGCTCGACGCCGGGGCCCTCGTGCAGCTCTACTTCGCCCTGGCCATGATGCTCGACCCGGTGCGCAAGCTCTCTGACGTGAACAACCTGGTCCAGACGAGCGTGGCCAGCGCCGAGCGCTGCTTCGAGCTGGTGGACGCCGTGCCCGACATCGTGGAGGCGACGGAGCCCGCCGAACTGGCGCCGCTGGCGGACGCCCTGCGCTTCGAGAACGTCAGCTTCTCCTACAACGGCGTGGACCAGGTGCTCGACGACGTGACGCTGGAGGTGCGCCGGGGCGAGATGATCGCCCTGGTCGGCCCGAGCGGCGCGGGCAAGAGCACCCTGGTGAAGCTCATCCCCCGCTACTACGACGCCACGGCGGGCCGCGTCACTTTGGACGGCGTGGACATCAGGAGGGCGTCCTTCCACAGCCTGCGCGAGCAGATCGGCATCGTCACGCAGGACACCATCCTCTTCGCCGAGACCGTGCGCGCGAACATCGCCTTCGGGCGCGCCGAGTACCCGGTGGAGCGCGTGCGCGCCGCCGCCCGGGCCGCCCACGCCGACGCGTTCATTGACGCGCTGCCGGAGGGCTTCGAGACCGTCATCGGCGAGTCGGGCAACTCCCTCTCCGGCGGGCAGCGCCAGCGCCTGGCCATCGCCCGCGCCATCATCAAGGACCCGGCGATCCTGATCCTCGACGAGGCCACCTCCAGCCTCGACAGCGAGAGCGAGCGCCTCATCCAGGAGGCCCTCGACCAGTTCGTCGCGGGCCGCACCACCATCGTCATCGCCCACCGGCTCTCCACCGTGCGCCGCGCCGACCGCATCGTCGTGATGGAGCACGGCCGCATCGTCGAGCAGGGCACCCACGACGAGCTGGTTGCCCGCGACGGCCTCTACCGCCGCCTGCACAACACCCAGTTCCGCGACCATCCCGCCCGCACGGAGCCCCGGCCATGACCCCCGCCCGCGCGCTTGCCGCGGGCCTGCTGTCCGCCGCGTGCCTCCTGTCCGGCTGCGGCGGGTGCAATCCCGAACCCGCCCCGGCGCCGGCACCATCCGCCGCCGTCCCGGAAGAGGCCGCTCCGGCGATACCTGCCGGGCCGCCGGTCATCACGGCCACCGTCACCGTCAGGGACCTCGACGGTGCCCCCCTCGCGGGCATGGTCCCCATCGTCACGCGGAAGCCCAACGCCTTCGACCCGCCCGTCACCCGGGGCGACCCGACGGACGCGGCGGGCCGCAGCGTGTTTGCCTTCCCCGCCGGGGAGGCGCTGTGCCTGCGCGCGTGGGACGCGGACCTGCATTACTTCGCCAACAACTACTTCGACGTGGGCCCGGTGACCGGTCCCGTCGCCGCGGACACGCCGGTCACCATGGTGCCCGCTGCCGAGGCGCACGGCGTGCTGCTGCTGCCCGGCGGCGGTCCGGCGGCGAACACCCCCGTCTCCCTCATGCTTTCCCACCCCACGCGCGGCCCGTGGTGGCCCGCGGAGGCCGTGACCGGCGCCGATGGCGCCTTTTCGTTTCCGAACATCCCGCCCGGTGTCTTCCGGGTGGAGCTGACCGCCGCGGCGGGCGCGGCAATGCTGGAGGAGGTCACGCTGCAGCCCGGCGCGCCCAACGAGCTCGGCGCGCCCACGCTGTCGCCGGCCCCCTGAACCGCCCGCGCCGTTGATTTTATGCCCCTGCGGGGGTAAAGTATGCGCATGGTGGGACTTGTCCGAACGCGGGAGGTCTTTGTGCAATGAGTGCTTGTCGCCGTGAGGGGGGGATGGTGCTGCTCGTGGCAGCCCTGATGGTGCTGGGCACGGCCGTGGTGTATCCGGGCATCTTCCTGCGGGGGGAGATCGCGGGGCCGGCGGACGTGCTGTGCAACCTGCGCCCCTGGGAGGCGTACGCGCCCGAGGGCTGGAACGGCAACCCCTACCACATCATGCTGGACATCTACGCCTTCTTCTCGCAGACCTACCACAATGTCCGCGAGGGCTTCCAGCGCGGGGAATGGCCCCTGTGGAACCCGTACCAGATGGCGGGCATGCCCGTGCTCGCCAACTACCAGGCATCGGTGTTCTATCCGCCCCGGATGCTGCTGCTCGTTCTCGACCTGCCCGTCGCGATGACGGTCTTTGTGCTGCTGAAGATCTGGCTGTGCGGGCTGACGGCCTATCTCGGCGGGCGGGGGCTGGCCCTGTCGCGCCGCGGCTCGCTCTTCCTGGCCGTGGCGTGGGGCTTCGCGGAATACAACCTCATCTGGGCCAACTGGCCGCTGACGGACGTGGCGGCGTGGTTCCCCATCCTGATCCTGGGGGTCGAGTGGGCGCTTCAGGGGCGCTACCGGCGGGGGCTCGCCGCGGGCGCCTTTGCGGGCGCCATGATGCTGCTGGCGGGCCATCCGGAGACCGTCTTCACGTTCGGCGTGGGGACGGGCCTCTACTTCGCCGTGCGGCTGCTGTTTCAGGCGCTCCGGCGCGGGCCCGTGGTGCGGCCCGTGCTCGTGTGCGGCGGGCTGTGGGTGATCGCGGCGGGCGTCTGCGCCGCCCAGCTCCTCCCCTTTGCGGAGTATCTGCTGAACAGCGCCACCTTCTACGCGCGCCACGACATGGAGCACATGGTCTCCTACCCCCTCCGGTCGCTGGTGGCCGTGTTTGTGCCGCGCTGCCTGGGGGCCGAGTACCTCAAGAACTACTGGGGTCTTGTGAACGCCAACCTCGACACCATGCTGCATCCCGGCGCGGCGGTCCTGCTGCTGTCCGGCTGGGCCTTCGCGCGCGCGGCGCGGCGGCCCTCCGCGGCGGCGGACACGGACGCGGCGCCCGACCTGTGGCCCGTCCGGCTGCTGGCCCTGTTTTTCAGCGGGTTCATCTGCATGGGGCTGGCCTTCTGCATCCCCTCGCTCGACTGGGTGCACCGCCTGCCTGTGTTCGGCGCGACCCTGCGCGGGTACTACGTCGCCTTTCCCCTGTTCGCGCTGGCCCTCGCGGCCGCCCACGGGCTGGACCGGTGGACGGCGGAGCGGCGGCGGCCCACCGACCTGCTGGTCCCCCTCGCCGTGACGGCGGCCGGCTTTTCGGTGGCGGCCGGGGTGTGCGTCTTCTTCTGGAAGGTGCTGGTGCTGGAGGGCGTGTCCGGGCATGTCCTGCTGCACACCGGGGTTGCGCTGGGCCTGTTTCTGGCCGTGGCGGCGGCCCTGTCGCTCCAGTGTTTCCGGCCCATGCCCCGCACGGTGGCGGCGCTGGTGACCCTGCTCACGGCGGCCAACCTCATCTACGGCCAGTGGGGCCTCAACCCCACCTCGCGCCGGGAGGACTTCTTCCCCCGGACGAACCTCACGGACCACCTGCGCGCCAAGGGCCAGCCCTGCCGGATCGGCGTGAACGAGGGCGGGCTGCCCTCGGGCATCATGAACGTCTACAACATCCAGGACTGGCTCGGCTACGACGGGCTCTATCCCGGCCGCGTCTGGAAGGTGCAGCGGGGGCTCAAGACGGACATCTGGGAGGCCTTCGAGCCCGCCGCGGCCATCCAGTACTTTCTGAACGACCCCCGCTATCCCTCCATCATGCCCAAGGACGTCCTGGCCCGCCTGGAGCTGGAGGCGGAGGTGGACGGCGTGCAGGTGATGCGCAACCCGCGCGCCCTGCCCCATGCCCGGCTGGTCCCCCGCGCCGAGGTCGTGCCCGACCCCGACGCCGCGATCAAGCACATGAAGGCCCCCCCCTTCAACCCGGCCGAGGTGGTCTTCCTGGAGGCGGCCCCCGCCGACGGCGTGCCCCCGGCGGTGGCGGGCGATCCCGGCGCGGTGCGGGTGCTGGACTACGGCTGCCAGCGCGTGCGGCTGGAGGCCGGCGCGCGCGCGGCGTGCATGCTCGTCCTCGCCGACGCGTGGTATCCCGGATGGACGGCCACCGTCAACGGCGCGCCCGCCGAAGTCCTCCCGGCCTACCACTGTTTCCGCGCCGTCAAGGTGCCCGCAGGCGCCTCCGAGGTCGTATTCGAGTACAAACCCTGGACCCTGCCCGCGGGGCTGGCCGTGTCCGTGGCTTCCCTGCTGGGGATCGGCGTCTTCGCGGCCTGGTCGCTGCTGCGCGCGCGGCGGCGCGCCTCAGCCGGGGGATGACGCCATCACCAGCGCGGGTTCGGCGGGGTCGCAGCGGTAGAGGTAGAGGCTCTGCATGCCGGGCAGGATGACGCGCCCCCAGGGGATGTCGTTGTCGCGCAGGGTTTGTTCGAGGGACTGGCGCTGGGGCAGGCTCTCCGGGCCCACGAAGAGCACCCACACCCCCGTGCCCGCGCGCACGGTCTCCACCGCGCGCGAGGCGGTCTCCTCGGGGCTCAAATACCGCTCGACGGGCACCGGCAGCCCGGGGTCGTTGCAGCGCAGGATGCGCATGAGGTTCCAGTTGTCGGTCATGGCCGCGGGATGGGTCGCGGCGTGCGCGCGCAGGAGGCCCGCGGCGGACAGGTAGTCGTGGCGCATGGGCAGCGCCGCCGCCGCCGCCGCCAGCACCGCCAGCATCGCCAGGGGCGCGGCGGCGTGGGCCCAGCGCGCGGGGCCGCGCAGGCGCGCGGCGGACACCCCCACCAGCAGGCACAGGGCGGGCCACGCGTAGAGGACGTAGCGGCGCTGGAAGGCGTGGGGCTTCCAGAACTGCGCCACCAGGAACAGCGCGGCCACCGGCACGAGGAACCACGCGAGCAGCACAAGGGTCTTCCGCAGTTCCCGGCGGGACTCCTCATCGCGGCGGAGCGCGCACCGCACCGCGAAAAACAGCGCCAGCGCCAGCGTCAGCAGGTAACACCGCGCCAGGGCCAGCTCCACCGCCGGACGCAGGGGCAGCAGGTCGGCGGCCAGCGGGTGCGCCGGGTCGCGGAGGACCGTCGGCGAGTTGTACTCCGCCCAGCGCAGGTTCTCCCCGTCCGCGGAGAGCACCCCGCCGGTGAGCGTGTCGTCCCCCGCGTAGAACCCCGCCCCCGTGACCACCGCCCAGGAATTTCCCCAGCCCGGCGGGGTCACAGGCGGGTCCGGCGCGGGCTTGATCGTGGCGACATAGCCCAGCACCGCGAGCAGGAACAGGGCGTGCGCACCGCCCCAAAAGAAGCGTTCCCGCCAGGACACGCCGCGGGCGAACAGCACGATGAGCCCCTGGGGCAGGAAGAACAGCGGCGCAAAGAGATGGCTCCAGAGCATCAGGAGGTTCGCGGCAAGGTGCGCCGCAAGCGGCGCGGGGCGGCGGGACTCCGTCCAGCGGAGCAGGGCGTCCATGGAGACCAGCGACAGAAACAGCATGAGGGCGTAGGGGCGCAGCCCCTGGCTGTGGAAAACCTGCCACGGCGACAGCGCCATCACCAGCGCCGCCACGCACCCCGCCACCATCCCGCCGAGGCGGCGGCCCAGCGAGAACACCATCACCACGGCCCCCGCGCCGAACAGGGCGGACAGCCCGCGCACCCACGCCAGGCTCCCCGGAAGCAGGCACGCCCAGAAATACTCCAGCGTGTAGTAGACCGGCACCATCTCCCAGTTGTCGCCGCGCTGGTCCCGCAGGAACTGAAGGAGGTTTGGCGCGTCCAGCCGGGCCGCCGAGAAAAAGTCGTCCATCCAGACCGACTCCGCGCCGATCCCGCGCAGGCGCAGCCCCAGCGCCAGCAGGAACAGGAAAGCCCCCGCCGCCCAGACCCGCGCCCGGCCGCCGGACAGTGTGGTGCAGCACGCCATGATGCCCCGCATTGTACGGCACCCCGGCCCGCGTCCGCACACGGGAGCGGGGCGGACGCGCACGGACTTGCATGGGCCCCATGGACGGTATGGACGGTATGGACGAAATGGACGAAATGGACGAGATGGACCGGGGTGAAGGAAGGGCCCCGGGGCTTCTTGCCCATGCCGTCCATCTTGTCCATTCTGTCCATAACGTCCAGTTTCTCGCCCGCTCCCGGCGTCGCGGGTGACACGGACCCGTCCCATTGGCTACTATGGTGCACATCACCGTCATCATTAGGGAGTTTCCCCCATGCGCCGTTTCCGATTTCCGCGCCCGCCGTTTGTGGCGGCCGCATGCGTCCTGCTGGCCGCCGCCGCCCACGCGGCGGTGATTGACCAGGAGGCGGACATCTCGGGCAGGTACATGCAGCTGCTCATGGCCCCCGGGGACGGCGGGGTCATCCACCAAATGCGGCTGCTGACGGGGGCGCAGAACCTTGTGGGCCCCGCGGGCATCCTGCTGGAGGGCTTCGGCGTGGCCAGCCCCTATGTTCCCAACCGCCGCCTGAATGAGACGCTGGAGGCGCTGGAGGAGTTCGGGGAGCGGCCCGTGCTGCGGTTCAGCTATGACTGCCAGGGCCCGAACATTGACGGGCTGCATGTGACCCGCCTGATGGAGCCGCTGCCGGACGAGGCGGCCCTGCGCGTGACCTGGACCGTGGAGAACAGGGGGACGGAGTCCCAGTGGGTGGCCCCCTGGATCGGGAACGACGTGCTGCCGGGCGGCGGCATCAGCGCGGACGACCGGCTGGACCTGCCGTCGGACGCGGGCGTGGTCCGGGCCACGCGCACGGCGTGGCATGTGGCCTCGCGCAACTGGCTGGCCGTGACGGCCCCCGCCGCGCAGGAGAGCCTCTACTGGGTCTTCAACTCCGACCAAATCCACTCGTATCTGACGCTCTGGGGCGAGTCGAGCGTGGGGCGCGGGGTGCAGGCGGCCTTTGTGCCGGTGCTGCTGAAGCCGGGCGCGTCGTGGAAGACGGTCTACCGCCTCGGCGTGACGCGCGGTCTCCGCCGCGTGGACTTCGCCACGGACGAACTGGCGGTGCAGCTGGAATACACCCCGGGCGCGCTGCTGGCGTACATCGCCACGGTGAAACCCATGACGGGCGTGCGCATAGACGCCAGCGTGGTCGCCGAAAACGGCCGGGTCTGGAAGCTCCAGGGCAAGCAGTTCGACACGGAGCCGGGCAAGGTCATCCGCTGCACCTACGCGTGGGAGGCCCCCGCCGACGGGCACTACGATTTCATGGCGCAGTTGAAGCAGGGCGGGCTCACGCTGCCCCTGGGCGTGGAGACCGGCTCACCCCACGGCGGCATAGACACGCGCTTCGCTGTCGGCGCCCCCAAACCGCGCCGCATGGAACCGTGGACCGACGCGCCCCACGCGCTGGACCGGGGTGCCCGCACCCTGGAGCGCGCGCCCGCCTTCGCGGGGGAGCCCCTGCTGTGGGTCGAGTCCGCGCTGGAGAAGGTCTTCCGCGAGGACCGGGTGAAGGCGAAGGGCGCGCCGTCGCCCGTGGCGCGCGTGAGTCTGGCGCGCGGCGAGCGCGAGGCCTTCCAGGTGTGCATGCGCCCGGAGACGGCCCCGCTGCTGGGCGTGTCGTTCACGCCGGGTGACCTCGTCTCGGAGACGGGCGACGCCCGCATCCCCGCCGCGGACATCACGGTGGCGGACGTCGGCTGGGTGCCCGTCCGCATCCCCTCGCACTTCGAGGGGCCCACGGGAAGCTGGCCCGACCCCCTCACGCCGCACAAGCCCTTCGTCGCCGACAGGGGCACGACCTCCGCCGTGTGGGTGACCATTTTCGCCCGGCCCGGCCTGCCCGCCGGGGTCTACCGCGGCCCCCTGCGCCTGGCCACGGTGGACGGCCCGCAGCGGGAGTTCACCATCGAGGCCCGCGTGCTCGATTTCGACCTGCCCGCCACGCCGGGGCTCAAGACCGACTTCGGCTACTGGGAGGAGACAGCGGTGGCGGGCGCCAAGGCGCGCGGCGGATCCGGCAACCCGGACGCCCTGCTGGCCGCCTACATGAAGAACGCACTGGAGCACCGGGTCACCCTGCGCGAGGCGGCGGCCCTGCCTGCCCCCGGCCCTGGAGACTACGCGGCGACCCTCCAGAAGCACCTGCCCGACCTGCGCGCCGCGCTGGCGGGCGGGGCCACCACCCTCGCCGCGCCGCCCGCCCTTTTGGACGCGCCGGAGAAGCTCGCCGCGCTGGAGGCCTTCGTCAAGCGCGAGAAGCTGGAGGGGCGGGTCTTTGTCCCCCTCAGCCACGAGCCCGCCGAGCCCGCGTGGCCCCGGCTCATGGAGAGCCTCGCGAAATGGCGGGCGGGCGCGCCGTCGGTGCCGGCCGCCGTGGGCACCCTCGGCCTGCGGCCCTTCCTCCCGGACGACGTGGGCCTGTGGTGCGTCCACGCGCAGGTGATGGACACGCCCGCGGGCATCGAGCTGCTCAAGCGCATCAGCGGCGGCCGCGAGGTGTGGTGGTACTTCAGCCACCAGCCCCCCCGGCCCTACGGCAACCTTTTCCTCGACTTCACGGCGGTGGAGCACCGCATCCTCTTCTGGCAGACGTGGGCGCTGGGCATGCGCGGCGTGCAGTACTGGTGTGTCAACTACGCCCCGGAGGGGCAGGACCCCTTCACCGACCCGCTCGACACGACGCCCGTGAACGGCGACGGCTGCCTGGTCTATCCGGGGAAGGACGGCCCGGTGAACTCGGTCCGCTGGGAGACCGTGCGCGACGGCATCGAGGACTACGACTATCTGGCGCTCTTCACGGAGCGGCGCGCCGCCCTGGCCGGGCGGGCCGCGCCCGAGGCCCTGACGGCGCGGGTTAAGGCGGCGGGCGACCTGTCGGCGCTGCTGCCCTCGCTGGTCACCTTTGCCCGCGACACCGCCGAGCTTCTGAAAAAGCGCGGCGAGATCGGCGAGACGATTGTCGAGATGGGGCGCGCGCTCAAGGCTGCGCCCGCCGCAAAGGCACCGATGGCCCCGCCCGCGCCCCCCGCGCCGAAACCCGCGTCCCCCGCGCTGAAACCCGCGCCTCCCGCGCCCGGCGTTGCGCCGGGCCTTCCGGGATCGCCCGCACCCCTGCCCGCGCCCGCCCCCGGCCCCACCAGGAACTTTGGAGCGAAGCCATGAACCCGACGCCCGCGCCCCCCCTTCCAGGTTTTGAGTGGGAATGTTTCGCCTGCGCGTCCACCGGACCGCTCACGGAGGACTTTCATTGTCCGCGCTGCGGCGACCCGCGCAGTCTGCGGGCGACGGCCGGGGTGCCCGCCGCGCTCTTTCACGACCGGCCCGAGAGCCTCTGGCACTACGCGCCCCTGCTGCCCGTGCGCAACCCCTTCCGCGCGGTCACCCTCGGCGAGGGGGCGACCCCGCTGGTGCCCGCGCGCCGTCTCGCGCGGGACTGCGGGCTCGGCGAGCTGCACCTCAAGAACGAGACCCTCAACCCCACGGGCTCCTTCAAGGACCGGCAGGTGTCCGTCGGCATCACCTGCGCCCTCGAACGCGGCTGCGACACCGTGGCCGTCGTGTCCTCGGGCAATGTGGGCGTGGCCGCGGCGGCCTACGCCGCCCGCGCGGGCATCCGCGCCGTCCTGTTCATGCACGGCCAGGCCGGCGCGGGCAAGATCGCCCAGGCCTGCGCCCACGGCGCCCGCGTGCTGCGCGTGGACACGCCCGCGCCCAGCGAGGCGTTTCGGCTGTGCCTCGACGCCTGCGCCGCCTGGGGATGGGCCCACCTGTCCACGGCGGGCATGTACGAACCGTGGAACGTGGAGGGCGCGAAAACCGTCGCCTACGAGCTGTTCCGCCAGTACGGCGGCGACCTGCCTGAGTGGGTGGTCGCGCCCGTCGGCGGCGGCGGCCTGCTGGGCGGGGTGTGGCGCGGTTTCCGCGACCTGCAGCGTCTTGGCCTCGTGGACCGCATCCCCCGGATGGCGGGGGTGCAGGCCGCCGGGTGCGCCCCCCTGAAGCAGGCCCTGGACGGGGGCTTCTCCTTTCAGGAGTCGCTGCGCCATCCCTGGCCCGATCCGAAGACGATGGCGGGCGGCATTGCCGATGACATCCTCTTCGACGGGCACGCCGTGCTCCCGGCGCTGCGCACGACGGACGGCGCGGCCGTCACCGTGGAGGAGGAGGAGATTAAGACGGCCGCCCTCGCCCTCGCGCGCGACGAGGGCATCCTCTGCGAGCCCACCGCCGCCGTGGCCGTGGCCGCCCTGAAGAAACTCCCCGGCGCGGGCCCTGACACCCGTGTCTGCTGCCTCGTCACGGGCAACGGCCTCAAAGACCTCGCCTTCTTCCAGGGCAGGACGTCCGGCCCCGTGCCGGTGAAAGCCACCCTGGAGGCCGTCCAAGCGGCGCTTGGGGATCAGGCCTGACCCCTCCGCCCCGCAATCCCCGCCGGTCCGGGCGCGGACGCGTTGCGCTTGCTCCGGCGGCCGGGGCTTGGCTACACTGGTCGGCCGCCACGAGACGGCGCAGACACCCCCGGACAGGACGCCCATGACCGACCGCCCACACGAGGAGGATCCCCGCCCCGAAGACAGCCTCTTCGGGGAGGAGGGGATGTGCGACCGGCAGCTCTCGCTGCCCTTCGCCGAGGGGGAGCCGCCGAAGCCGCTCTGCACGGTGGTGAAGGCGGACGGCACGGTGGAACCTTTTGACCGTGCCCGGGTGGCGGCGGCGCTGGTGCGGTGCGGCGGCGCGGGCGGCACGATTGACCGGCCCACGGCGGAGGGGCTGGCGAACGCGGTGTCCCTTTTCCTGCAGAAAACCCTCGCGGGCGGATCGGCGACGGTGGAGCAGGTGGACGACGCGGCGGAGCGGGTGCTGATCCACATGGGCCATGTGACGGAGGCGCTGGTCTTCACGCGGGACCGCGAGCGCCGCGCGCGGATGCGCCGCCTGCGCGAGGGGGACCTGCGCGCCGTGCTGCGCGAAATCCGCGAGGCCCGCTCGCCGGAGGCCCCGGGGGGCTTCGACTGGGCGGCGGTCCGCGTGCGCGACAGCCAGGGGCGCGTGCGCCCCTGGGACCGCGGCCGCATCGCCGACGCGCTGGTGCGCGAGACGGGGCTCGACCGGGCCGCCGCGGACCTGGTGGCGGCGGCGGTGGAGGGCCACATCGCCCGCGCGGGCATCACCGCGCCCACGACCTCGCTTCTGCGCGAACTGGCGGGTGCCGCTCTCGTGGAGCAGGGCCTGGGCGAGGCGCGCGAGCGCCAGCAGCGGCTGGGCGTGCCCCTCTACGACACGGCCCGGATGCTCCGCGGCCAGACCCCGGAGACCATGCGCGGCTCCCCCGACACCACGGCGCGCGTGCTGGCGAAGGCGCTCAAGCGCGAGTACGCGCTCACGGAGGTCTTCTCGCAGGACACCGTGGCGGCGCACCTCTTCGGCGACATCCACCTCCACCACCTGGAGGAGGTGGACCGGCTGCACGCCGCCCGCCTCGACCTGTCCGCATTCCTGCGCGGCGGCCTGCGCGTGCGCGGCGCGGTGCTGGCGGGGCCGCCCGAGACCCCCGACGCGCTGCTGTCGCAGTGGCTGCGGCGCCACGCCCTGCTGGAGCCCCTCTTTTCCGAAAGCCTGTGCTGGGAAGGGTTCAACCTGTCCGCCGCCCCCTACCTCGCGGGGCGGAGCGACGCGGAGCTGGAGCAGTTCGCGCGGATGGTCGTCTATGAGTTCGCGCACCACGCCCTCACCCGTCCGGACGCCGGCCCCGCGGCGCGCCTGTGCGCCCACTGGACCCCCGGCCCCGGCGCGGCCCTGCGCGAGGCCGTGGGACCCGGCGGCAATCCCGACGGGGAGACCTACGACCAGCACACCCTCACGGCCCAGCGCGCCGCCTGCGCCGTTTTTGCCGTGCTCGCGGAGGCCGCCGCCGGCGTGCCCCTCGCCGAGCCCGTCGCGGGCATCCTGCTGCGCGTGGGCGATTTTGACGGGCCGTCCACCCGGGAGATGCTTGCGCCTCTGGGCGCCCTGATGGAGGCCGGCGGCATGGCGGAGGTCCGCTTTGACCGGGGCGCCGACGAGGGCGCCCGCGTCGTCGCGCAGCGCGTGAGCGTCAACCTGCCCCGCGCCGCGCTCGTGACGGAGGACGGCCTGGCCGGACTCCTCCGGCATCTGGACCGGGCCCTCGCGGCGGCGGCCCAGGCCCACGAGGAGAAGCGGCGCTTCGTGGAGGAGCTGCTGGTCGCCGGGGAGCGCGGGCCCCTGGGACTGCTGGCCGGGGACGGCACGCCGCCGCTCCGCGCCGAGGACCTGGTGTTCGAGATTGCCCTGGAGGGGCTGCGGGAGTGCCTGGACCTGCTGCCCGGCGGCGGCGCGGGCGACCGCGACCGGCGGGCCGCGGAGATTCTGGCGCGGGCGGACCACACCTGCCGCGACCAGGCCCGGCGCCGGAACATGCGCCTGTCCCTCGTGGAGGGCGCCGGGGGCGACGTCTCCCAGCGTTTCGCCGCCCTCGATGCGGCGGCGCATCCGGCGGCCCTGGCCGCGCTGCAACAGCGCCGGCCGGACATGGAGGCCCCCGAGTACAGCCCCGGCGTCTCCCTGGGCGGGGGCTCGCGGCCGGCGGGGATGCCGGACCCCGAAACCGCGCTCCACGCCTTTCTGGAGGACGCCTGCCTTCGCGTGGAAACGCCCCCCGGCGCGGCGGTGCCCCTGCTGGCCGCCCTGGCCCGGGACACCCACTGCCTCGCGGTGCGCCCCTGAGAAGGACACCACGGAACACGTGGAGAACACGGATGGGACGGGTCCGCGTTGCATTTCGATGGTTTCCGGGAATAGGCTACGGGGAAAGCCCCGGACCGGGGCGGATGGAGGATTGTCCCATGATCTACACGCGCGTGGCGGAATTTCTGGAAGACTGGAAGGGCGAGTCGGGCATGACCCGCGCCGTGATGGCGGCGCTCACGGACGCCTCGCTCGCGCAGCCCGCGGGCGGCGCGGAGGACCGGACCCTGGGCCGGATCGCGTGGCACGTCGTCACCACGCTTCCCGAGATGATGGCGCGGACGGGGCTGCACCTGTCGTCGGTGGACGGGGAAGCGCCGGTGCCCGCCCGCGCCGCAGACATCGCGGCGGCCTACGGCCGCGCGGCGGCGGAGCTGGCGGAGCGGCTGGCGGCCGAGTGGACCGATGAGACGCTTGCCGTGACCGACAACCTGTACGGCGAGACCTGGCCGCGCGGAATGACGCTCCGCGTGCTGCTGCTCCACGAGATTCACCACCGCGGGCAGATGACGGCGCTGATGCGGCTGGCGGGGCTCCGCGTGCCCGGCACCTACGGCCCCGCGCGGGAGGACTGGGCGGCCATGGGGATGACGCCGCCCGCCGTCTGACCCCGTTGAAAGTAAAGTCCGCCGGACAATTGGGCCTGCCATTTCGCATAATTGGGAGTTCTTCTCAATTTCCTATTGCGAAAATGGCCCTCCTGTGGTACGCTCTTGGTGTGTTTGACGGAAGTGTTTTTCACGGGAGAACGGTCCAATGAGCCTCATGTCACGTCGCGCGGATAGTGTGTCCATCCTTCTTCTGCTGGCCGCCTTGGTGACCTTCTTGGTTCCCGGGGGAACCGCGCAGGCGCAGGAGTTCCCCCCCGCGCCGCTGGAGGTGCTGGAGTCGGAGACCTTCCATGTCCTGACCTCCGACGGCGATGAGATCTCGCTGGATATGACCGTCGCCCCAGGCACGGAAATGATCCTGGTGGCGGTGAGCGCGGGGTCGCTGCTGGGCGCGCAGGTGGACTATGTGGCGCCGGGGGGTTCGGCGCGGCTCATCGCCGAAACGGACGGCATGGCGTCGCTGGACATGACGACGGCGGTCTATTACCGCCGCCTGCCGGCGCCCTCCCCCGGAACCATAGGCGAGCTGCTGGTGGGCATGAGCAGCAGCTTCCAGGACTCGTTCAGCGCGGTGGTGACGGCGGTGTGCGTGCGCGGGGCGGACATGACGGACTTCCCGGGCACGGACACGCCCTTCGACGGTGACTGGGGCGAGTCGAGCGGGACGGCCGCCGGCTCGGTGGGGTACACCTACGGGGAGGGTTTCCGGCGGGGCGACCTGGTGCTGAACTTCATCGGGGCGGCAACGGGGGTGGGGGCGGCGGACCAGCCGCACATGGAGGAGCTGTCGCGGGCGTCGGGCGCCGGCATGACCGGCGTGGCGTCGGTAACGCGCGTGCTTGACACGCTGCCCAGCGAAACCTTCGGCTGGGCGGGGGTCACGGGCGAGTATTCCATGTTCATGGTGCCGTTGCGCCCGAGGGCCTTCGGTTCCCTGCAGATGGAGATCACGCCGCAGGCCGCGCGCAACGCGGGGGCGCGCTGGCGCATTGAGGGCGGGGGCTGGCTGGCCTCCGGCGCGCTTCTCAGCGGGGAGCCTTCGGGGAGCTGGCCCGTTGATTTCACGGACGTTCCGGGCTACAGGACGCCCTCGCTGACGGCGGAGGTGCCGCCGGACGCACTGGCGACGGTGACGGCCCGCTACCAGCGCGAGGGCACGCCGGAGGTGGTGGGCACGGCGAGCTTCCAGGGCACGGCCACGGCGGCGGGCGGGTTTGCCCTGCCCCTGTCCGGCGACACGCCCTGGGAGGGCGAGCTGGTGCTGATGACGCTTTCGGCGGGGCATGACGGCGCGTTGACGGTTTCCTGGCCGGATTCGGGCCTGAGCGCCTATCCCCAGCATTCCGCGCCCACGCAACTGTTCGAGTCCCCCTCTGCGGCGGAGACGGGCGTGCACACGCGGGTCTATTTCATGAAACGCCCCCAGCTCCTTGCGGGGGCGCACTATGACGGCGGGGTTGTGGTCACGCCGGCGGACGGGACGTCCGATGTGCCCTGCACGCTGAACCTGGTGTTCCTGCGCGGCGTGGACCTGGCCGCGTTCAGCGACCCCTGGGCCGCCACGGCGGCGTTCCCGGCCCCTTCCACCGTCTCCGGGACCGGCGTGTCCGCGTCTTATGCCTTCGACCCCCAGGATGAGCCGGTGAACGGCGAGGTGGTGTTCTCCGTCCTTTCGAGCGGCGGGCCGCTCGGCGGGGTGACGGACCCCACGCACACCCAGCTCTGGAACAGCCCCGCGCCGGGGGACGGCTTCGCCTCGGTGGGCGCGGTGCGTCCGTTTGAGCCGGAGCTGGACGACGCACTGCTCACCTGGGACGTGGCGGCGACGGAGCGGGCCTGGGAGCTGATGCTTGTCGTCCTGCCGGACGCGGGACGGGGGGACCTCCAGACCGTGCTCAACACGGCGCATATCGGCGAGCCCGCCCTGTGGCGGATCGACGGGCGGGAATGGCACCCGGCGGGCGAGCAGGTGCCGCTGGTGTCCGCGGGCTACCACTGGATGGAGTTTTTCAATCCGGACGCGCGCCGGTTCCAGGCGCCGTCGCCCCGCTGGGTGGTGGTCGCCCCGGATGTCGTGAACACGGAGCGCGCCTCCTTCTCCCTGTCGGGCATCCCCCACCCCTTCCAGATGCTCTCCTTCGAGGGGGTGACGGACAGCCACGGCAACCTTGAGGTGCGCGCGCAGCTGCCGGCGGACCCCGCCGACTACGCCGCCGAACTGCTGGTGGTTGCGATGGGGTCCCCCTCGGGCACGGCGGTCTCCGCCGCCCACAGCGGGACGGTGGAGCTGACCCAGTGGGCGCGCAGCGCCGACGCGCAGTCGGATTCGGCGCGCTCCACCCTGTTCGCGCGCTCCAACACCACGATTCCCGCAACGAGCGTGTGGGACCTGGACTACGGCGTCGGGGAGACGCGGGTGTGGGGCTCGGTGATGCTGTTCCGGAATGTGGACTCGGCGGCCCTGGGCCTCGGCGGACATCCCCCCTATCCGAACACGGCGGGCGGCGGGGGGACCGCCTCGCCGGCGAACGTGCTCAACACGCTGACCGGCGCGACGCAGTGGGACACGCTCTGCGGGGCGGTCAAGGCGAGCGGCACGGCCTCGCTGGACACGCACACCACGTCGCCGGTGATGAACCCCGCCTGGCTGTGGTGGCAGAAGGGCTACAACGCCGCGGGCGCGGTGAATCAGAGCTTCGTGGGGTATACCTCCCTGGCCGACGTGGGCGGACTGCCCGCCGCGGCCCAGGGCCCCACCTTCATTGTGAGCCGGTTCTGGGGCGGCGCGGAGGGGATGGTCCCCCACGCGACGGGGACGGTGACCGTGACCATAGACCCGCCCGCGCTGGCGGCGCGCCCCGAGATGCTGTGGCAGGTGGCGGGCTCGACGGGCAGTTTCGCCTCCGGGGCGTCGGCCGCGTCGTTGTGCGGCTGGCAGCAGCTCACGGTGGCCGAGCCCCCGGACTACCGGCTCACGGACCCGGAGGAGCTGTGGGTGGAGGTGGCGGAGGGGGAGACGGTCTCGCGGACGCTGCACTACGCGCCCCTGGCCGCGACGGGAATCCGCGTGTTCATCCTGCCGGAGAACGCCGCGCAGGGGGGGGCGACCTGGCGGGTGAAGGGGCGCACGCCCGAGGACACCTGGCACGGGGACGGGTACACCTACACCGGGATCACGGCGCAGGACGTGAACCGGGGCTGCGTGGAGCTCGAATTCACCGGGGCCTCCGGCTACGGGGATTATGACGCGCCCGCGACGGCCTGCTATACGGTCACCGAGGGGGCCACGAACCCCCATACCGTCACCTGGAACCAGCACGGAAACGTCAACTTCATCGTGGAGCCCCCCGAGGCGGCGGCGCAGAACCCGTTGTGGCGCTTTGCCGGCACGGAGACGTGGTACACCCTGGAGGACACTGCGGAAGCAGCGGCGGGCAGCCGGACGGTGGAGTTCTCCGAACTGGAGGGGTGGCGCGCGCCGGTGCTGGACGTGTTTGTCGCCCACAACGAGACCCGGACCCACACGGTGCGGTACGAGCCGTGGGGCACGCCGCGCGTGGTCGGCCAGAGCTTCTGGGAGGGCGACACCACCGGCCTCACGAATTTCGACATCGCCCTGCCGCGGCCGCTGCCCGACTTCTCAGTGGTGGCGCTGACCTGGCAGGCGGACTATGCCGCCCCCACCGTCACCCTGGACCAGGACCAGGGCACCTACACCCTCTGGGCCGAGAGAGCCAACGGCGCCGTGCGCGCGGCGATGTACTACCTGAAGAACCCGAACACGCAGGAGACGGAGGGCAATGTGGTCACGGTGCTCTTCGGCGGCACCAGCGCGGCCTTCTCCATGCAGGCCGTGTGCCTGTTCCTGAACGATGTGGACCTGGCCGCGCCGCTGTCTTCTTCCACGCATTCCGGAACCGCGCCGTCGGCCTCCCACGGCGGTCCCGAAGTGGTTCCGAGCGACGGCCTGTACCTTGACGTGATGAGTGTGGCTTCGGGCGATTTTTCACCGAACCTGGACACCGCGACAAACCACGAGGACCGGGACCTGGTCCTGCTCTGGAAGGGGCAGGCGGAGTCCAAGGCCCTGCTCGGGGGCGGCGCGCTGGTGACCGGCAAGGCGGTCACGGGCGGCAGCTATGAGAACGGCATCAGCTGGGCCTGCGCTTCGGACTGGGCGGGCGTTTGCGCGACCGTCCCGGCGGCGAAGGGGCAGCTGAAAGTGGACATTTTTCCGGCGGCGGCCGTCACTGCGGGCGTGCAGTGGAATGCCCTCCCGCGCTCGCTGAACTACACCGCAAGCGGGGCCACGCGCGGCAACGTGGCGCTCGGGGTCAACCCGCTCTCGCACAACAACATGAACGGCTGGGTCCCGGACCCGTCGTATTCCGCGGCGCCCGAGGTCCTGCCGGACGTCCTGAATGAGGCTGATTATTATTTCGTCCAGGGGGAGCGCGGCGGGGTGCGCGTGAACATCTTCCCGGCGGCGGCCGCCGCCGCGGGGGCGCAGTGGAAACTGACCAGCGAGGCCGCCATGCCGTGGCAGGACGGCGGCGCCGCCTACACGGACATGGTCCAGGTGGAGAAGAACTACATCATCGAGTTCAATCCGCCCTCCGGATGGACGCCGCCCGCGCGGCAGAACGTCTGGGTCCGCCAGGGGGAAATCGAGGAGGTCGCCGTGGTGTTCACCCAGGCGGGCGCCCTGCGCGTCTCGCTCGAGCGCGACGGCGCCCCCGTGGCGGGCGACTTCTGGATCTACGCGCCCGACCAGCGGGTGGCGGCGTCCGGAGAGACCATCCCGGACATTCCGCCGGGGGTCTACGACGTGTTCACCCCGGTGGTCAACGGCTACCTCAGCCCGCAGAACAACCGGGTGACGATCAATCCGGGCGAGACGGCGGACGTGGTGATGCGCTATGAGCCGCTGCCGGAGGTGGGGGTCAACGAGCTGCTGCACCCCGGCAGCGTGACCGGCATCGCCAACCCGCCGGAGGCGGCGGCGGCGGGCGCGCGGTGGCGCGTGGAGGGCTATGCCTGGGCGAACTCGGGGCAGTCCATTTCCAACGTGCGGCCCGGCGTGGTCCGAATTATTTGCGAGGATGTGGAGGGGTGGCTCCCGGTGGCCCCGTTTGACGCGGTGGTTTCGGCCGGCCGGGGCTCGACCGTCAACATTTACTACTTCCGCGTGGAGCAGTACACCCTGGGGCTCATCCCCGAGATCACGGCGGTCCAGGGGCAGCGCACGGCGGTGCAGGTGCTGGTGCCGGAGGACATGCCCCCGGGCACGGTGCTGTCCTACACCCTGAGCGGCGCGCCCGACGGCCCCATCACGTTCAACCCGTCCTCCGGCGTGTTCACCTACACGGCGGCGGAGACGGATGTGGAGTCCTTCCAGGTGACCTTCTGCGCCACGCCGCCCGGCGGCGACCCTGTCTGCCAGGCCGTGACGGTGTACCCGGTGGCGGGTCCGGTGACCGAGGACGACACGGTGAAGCCGGACAATCCGGACAGTTTCATCCCGGACGAGAACTCGCGGGACTACATCACGATCTCCGAAGACATCCACATGACGCGGACGTGGAACGCGATGCCCAAAGTCGAGGTGAGGAACCTGCGCATCAGCGGGAAGACCCTGCGCATCCAGGACGGGCACGAGAACAACCTGTTCAACGAGCTGGACGCCAGCGCGGTCCGCGACCTGTACAGCGTCACCCTGTTCGCGGAGAACGTGGTGGTGGCGGGCACGCTGCGCATTCCCGGGGCGCGGGTGACGATCACGGCCCGAAACCTGGTTTTCGAGGACCTCCCCGGAAACCCCGGGCGGATTGACCTGACCCCCTACGCCATCACCACCGCCCCGGCCACCGGGTCCGCCGGCTTCAACGGGCAGGACAGCGGGGACCTCTTCCTCAACATAGAGCACTGCGCCTTTGACAACAGCGGCTCCGTCAAGCGCTTTGTCCTCCACGGCGCGCGCGGACAGGACGGCGGCGCCGGGCAGGACGGCGTGAGCGGCGGCGTCGTCGAGGTAAGGGGCCCGTCGTCCTTCGGCTGGCAGGACAAGGTGAAGAACGCGGGGGTGGACAGCGCCACGCGCACGGAGATGGTGGGGCGCGTCATCTACCTGCACAACGCCGACGTGACCGAGGCGCGCGGCGCGGCGGTCTGGCCCACGCCCCACACCCCCATCATCGCGCGGGGCGCGCCGGGGAAAGGCGGCGACTACGGGACGCTCCTGGCGCCCTTCAGCCAGTTCGCCGCGCTCATTGACGCCGACTATGGCGACCCCGGGACGCTTGACCCGGATGTCCCCGTTGTGGGCGACATGCCCGTGCCGGACCCCGGGTTCTGGCTGTGGATCGGCGACCCCGACGCCACCGGCCCCTCCGGGGCCACGCGGGCGCTCGCCGAAAGCCAGGGACTCCAGCTGAACCACCGGAAGAAGGACGACTGGGAGGTGTACTGGTACCGGAATGAGGATCCGAACCAGACGCAGCTCCAGGACGAGACGCAGGGCGGTCTGATCCGGGGGAACCCGGCGCCTCCGCTTGAACACACCCCGGCCGGTGCCGAGGACGCCTGGATCTGCCCGGAGGTGCTCCAGCCGGCCCTCATGCACCTGAAGGATCTGTACCTGAACGGGAACACGCTGCGGGTGCGCAGGACGGCCATGGAGTACCTGAACCGCATCTACGGGCGCCTGGCCTACCACCCGCCCGCC
Organism: Candidatus Hydrogenedentota bacterium; assembly: GCA_012730045.1. Classification (NCBI taxonomy): domain Bacteria; kingdom Pseudomonadati; phylum Candidatus Hydrogenedentota; species Candidatus Hydrogenedentota bacterium. The sequence goes on from JAAYBR010000138.1 coordinate 58,770, forward strand.
GCCGACGAGGCGCGGATTCTGGAGACGCTGGCCGGGGAGCTGCAGGTCATCTACGAGCGGGCCGCCGCGGGGCTGGACTACTTCGGCAACCCGCCCGGATGGACGCCCATGCTCTCCTTCGAGGCGAACGCCACCCTCTTCCGCGACGAGTACGAGAGCGCCGTGCGCACCCTGTTCCTCTCCAAGTGGATCGAGGACGAGGAGCACCGCAAGGAGACGAACGTCGCCTCGATCAACGCAAAAATCACCGAGTATGAGCGGCAAATCACATCCCTCCAGTCCACGATCAACCGCAAGCGCGCCGAACTGCCCGGGCTGGCGACGGGCGCGCAGGCGCTGGCCGTGGAAAAGGCCAATCTGGAGGCCGAGAGCGCCATTCTGGAGACCAAGCTGCGCGAGCGCGCGCAGGAGGAGGCCGAGGACCCGTGGTGGAAGAAGGCGCTCAAGGTGACCACTTCGCTGCTCAAGGTGATCCCCCTGCCGGAGACACAGCTTCTCGGCGGGGCGATAGACCTCGTGCAGGACTTCTCCTGGGAAAGCGCGGCCCAGCTCGCCGACAACGGGGTGGAGTTCGGGCTGAACATGCAGCTCGACCGCTACGGGAACGCCCTGGACCAGGTGGTCAACACGGCCGCGGCCATAGACCCGTCGGTCATAGACAGCCGCGAGGACGCGGCGGCCCTCTACGGCGACTACAAGACGAAGCTGGACGCCCTGGCCCAGGAGTCCGTGAAGTACCAGGAGGCGGTGCGCGTCAACGGCGCGCCCCAGTCCAAGGTGGAACGCATTTTGGACGAGTTGAAGGCCAAGAGCGCGGCCTTCCAGGAACTGGCCGGAAAAATCAAGGACCTGACGGACCGGGAAACGACGGCGACGGACAGGTACAAAACACTGTCCACGGAGCTGGACCAGGCGGTCACCGACCTCGGAACAACCCTGGTCGCCCTGGGCGAGCAGCGCCAGTCCCTGCTCACGACCACGCGGTCCCAGGACCACCGGTCGCGCCAGTACTTCAAGGACCTCGACCAGCGGGTGCGCCACCGCCTGCTCAAGTACCACTACTACATGGCGAAGGCCTACGAGTTCCGCACGCTGAAGCCCTACAACCAGCCCATCCGGCTGTCGCAGGACATCCTGACGGCACTCATGCAGAAACTGGCCGAGCCCGACCCCATGAACCCGGAGCTGCGCCACGGGCCCGTGCTCACGGCCGACGAGGTGGAAACCCTCAAGGTGCCGTTCGAGCAGGACATGCGCGCCGTGGTCGAGCGTTTCGTGGACGACGCGAACGCCGCGGGGGTGGACCAGGAGCTGCCGCTGACCTACGCCCTCTCGCCGGAGCAGCTGGACACCCTCAACCGGCGCAAGCGCCTCACCATCAACCTCCAGCAGCTCGGCATCCTCTCCCTCGGGGAGGACAACCACCGCATCCGCGGCCTGGTCACCGATGCGGTCACGGCGGGCTACGCCGGGGGCGACCCGGACAACGCCTATCTGGACATCTCGTACACGCACAGCGGGGTGTCGCGCATGCGGTCGCGGGGGAAGGTGCTGAAGTTCCAGCACTACGCCAAGCCCGACGCGACGCCGCTCCAGTGGAAGGCGCGCTACACGAACTACAACGGGTCGTGGACCGAGTCCACCCTGAGCAGCGAGGCGGACTCCATGCTCGACTTCATCGGGCTGGAGGAGAACCAGTTCTATTACTGCGTGCCGTCCGCGTGGGCCGACATCGAGATCCGGCTGGACAGCCCCTACCGCGACGGGTTCACGGTGAACAGCCTGCGGCTGGCCTTCCTGCTCAGCTACACGCCGAAGCCCGCGAACGTCTCGGACATCTACGTCGCCTCCGGCGGCGGGGTGTCGCCGCGGGTGGATGTCAGCGTTCCCGACGTGGTGGACGGAAAGACCGGCGGCTACCGCGAGTTCTTCCGCCAGTACGCTTCAGCGGGCACCGTCACCCTCACCACGACGCCCGTCTACGGCACCTACGTGTTCTCCCACTGGAAGCTCGACGGCGCGGCGGTGCCGACCAAGGGCGCGCAGCCCTCGATCACCGTGCCCCTGTCGTCCGGCCACATCGTGGAGCCCGTGTTCGTGCCCGGGCCGGTCACGACGCCCAATGTCGTGGGCAAGGCCTACGCCCCCCGGGTCGAGCCGCCGCCCGGCACCGACATGGCCGAATACTCCTACCCCATCGGTGCCTACTCCGACGCGGAGTACCGGCTTGTCAGCGAGGGGCTGGCCCTCGGCCTGGTCCGCTACGAGCAGACAGGCGACGACGCCGACAAGGGCAAGGTGCTGCGCCAGTACCCGACCCAGGGCACGACGGTGGCGAAGGACTCCCAGATACACATCGCCGTGTCCACCGGCACCGACCCGGCGGGCGAGGACCCGCTTGACGCGGCCATGGCCGCGCTCCTGGCGGCCTTCGACGCGCTGGACACGGACGCCAGCGGCGGCCTGTCGTGGGACGAGGCGCTGGCGGGCTATCCCGGCCTGTGGCCCGAGGACTTCGACGCCCTCGACACGGACGAGAGCGGCGAGCTGAGCCCGGAGGAGGTGGGCTATGTCCCGCCGCTCTGCGAGATCGGCGCGCGCCTGAGCGTCTTCCGCATGCTGCAGCTCTTCGCGGGCGACCCCGACGCCGACGGCCACCTCACGAAGCAGGAGTTCCAGGATCTCACCGGCTTCATCGGGATCCAGATGAACAACTGGGGCCAGCTCGACACCAACGGCGACGACCGGGCCTCCATGCCGGAGTTCGAGGTGTCCACCTGGACCGCCCTCGACCCACTGTTCGCCCTCGACACGAACGAGGACAACGCTGTGTCCCTGGCGGAGTACCAGGCGTTCAATCCGGCGCTGCCTGCCGCGGTGTTCAACGCGGCGGACCTGACCACCCCGAAGAACGGCGTCATTGACTGCGACGACCTCGAGTTTGTCGTGGTCACGGTGCCGGACATCGTGGGGCTTACGCAGGCCGAGGCGGAGGCGGAAATCACCGCCGCCGGGCTGGCCGTCGGCCAGGTCGCCAGCGAGTACAGCGACACCGTGCCCGCGGGCGAGGTCATCCAGCAGAATCCGCTGGCCGGGACTCCCGCGGCGCCGGGAGCCATGGTGCACATGGTGCTGAGCCTCGGGCCGACGCCGGTACCCGTGCCCGACATCACCGGCATGACCCAGGCGGCTGCCGAGGCGGCCCTCACCGGCGCGAATCTGTCCGTTGGACAGGTGTCCGAGGCGTATGACGCCACCGTGCCCGCCGGACAGGTCATCAGCCAAGATCCCGCCGCGGGGACCGAGGCGCCTCCGGGCACGCCGGTGTCCTTCGTCGTGAGCCTGGGCGTGCGCATGATCGCCGTACCCGACCTTTCCGGCATGACCGCCGCCGGGGCCGAGGCCGTGCTGCTCGGCGCAGACCTCACCCTGGGCGCGGTCACGGAGGTGAACAGCGACACCGTGCCCGCCGGACAGGTCATGGGCCAGAGCCCGGCGCCGGGCGTGGAGGTCCTGGAAGGGACCGCCGTCGCCGTGACCGTGAGCCTGGGGCCGCTGCCCGTGGCCGTGCCCAATGTCACCGGCATGACCCAGGCCGCCGCCGCCGCCGCGCTCTCCGGCGCGGGGCTGGCCGCCGGCCAGGTCTCCGAGTCCTACAGCGACACCGTGCCCGCCGGGTCCGTCATCAGCCAGAACCCCGCCGCATGGACCCCGGTCCTTCCCGGCGCGGCGGTCGCCCTGGAAGTCTCCAAGGGCCCCGCGCCGGCGGGCGACATTCCCGTGCCGAACCTCGCCGGGATGACCCAGGCGCAGGCGGGCGCGGCGCTCACCGCCGCCGAACTGTCCCTCGGCACGGTCTCGGAGGTTTACAGCGCCACCGTGCCCGCCGGGCAGGTGATCAGCCAGAGCCCCGCCGCAGACGTGAAGGTGGCCGCCGGGACGGCGGTGAACCTCACCGTGAGCAGGGGCCCCGAGCCCGCCGTGGTGCCCGATGTCACCGGCAGGACCCGGGCAAACGCGGAGGCCGCCCTCACGGGCGCGGGGCTGGCCGTTGGCCAGGTGGTCGAGGCCTTCAGCGACACGATCCCCGTCGGCCGGGTGATCAGCCAGAACCCCGCCGCGGACGCGGAGGTGCCGCCGGGAACGGCGGTGGACCTCGAAGTGTCCAAGGGCCCGGCGCCTGCGGGCGACATTGAGGTGCCCGGCCTCGCCGGGATGACGCAGGCGCAGGCCGCGACGGCGCTCACGGACGTGTCGCTCTCGCTCGGCGCGGTGACCGAGGCGTACAGCGAGACCGTGCCCGCCGGGCAGGTCATCCGCCAGAATCCCGCCGCCGGGGCGATGGTCGCCGCCGCCACGCCGGTGAACATTCTCCTGTCCAAGGGCCCCAATCCCGCGGACGGGGTGGCCGTGCCCGACACGGCCTACATGACCGGGACTGTTGCCGAAGGCATGATCACCGGCGACGGGCTCACCGTGGGCCAGACCACCGGGGAGTGCAGTGACACGGTGCCCGAGGGGCGCGTGGTCCGCACCGATCCGGCGGCGGGCACGGTGGTGGCCCCGGGCGCGGCGGTGAATCTGCACGTTTCGAGCGGGCCGTGCCCTCTGACGGTGCCGAATGTGGCCGGGATGACGCAGTCCGCCGCCGAGGCGGCGATCACCGGCGCGGGCCTCACGGTCGGCGCGGTGACCGAGGCCTTCAGCGACACGGTGCCCGCCGGGTCCGTCATCAGCCAGGATCCGGCCGCCGGCGCGCAGGCGCCCCCCGGCGCGGCGGTGGCCCTCGTGGTGAGCAAGGGCGTGGATCAGGCGGTTTCGGACGCCGCGCGGGCGTCGCTGGCGGGGATGTTTGAGGACGCCGACACGGACGGCGACGGCTCCCTGAGCTTCGGCGAGGCGCAGGCGGCCGTGCCGTCGGTGACGCAGCTCGTCTTCAACGCCCTCGACACCGACGGGGACGGCCAGTTGTCCGCAGAGGAGCTGGGCGCCGAGACCGGCTGCGGGTGCGGCTGCAAGAAGTCCGACATGACCGTGGACGGCCTGAAGTCGCGCCTCGGCGACCTGTTCCTGGGCGGGCTGGCGCTGACGCTGCTGGCCGCCGCGGGACGCCGCCGGATGCCGTAGTGAATGACTGAATCAAGCCGCCCGCCGGGGGGATGCCCCGGCGGGCGGTGCTCTTTTTGGGAGGGAATCGGACTGATCGGTCGGATCGGACCGATCAGACCAATCGGTCGGACAAGTCAGACCTGTCGGACGGGTCGGACTTGTCTGACGGGTCCGACGGGCTGGCGTGGGGGGGGCCGGGGCGTTGTCTGTGGCGAGGGGCGTGTCCCCCGCTCAGAACATCTGCCGGAACTGCTCTTCCGTGGAGGGCTGGGGTTCGGGGGTCTCCCAGTAGGACTGGTCCGGGGCGGCGCGGCGCTGTTTGAGGGGGTCGTTGCCCATCATGCGCATGATGAACCCCGTGGGGGTGAGCATGCCGTAGAAGACGATGCCGAGCATGAGGCGGGTCATGACCCAGTTGACGCCCTCGGCGAACTTCATCCACCCGGCGAAGACAGGCTTCAGCAGGCCGGGCGCGGCGAGTCCGAGGACGGCGAAGACGGCGGCCACGGCGAAAAAGGCCCACGGCACGCCGTGGAACCCGTGGAATGCCCAGCGCACGAGGCCCAGCACGATGATGGCCGCAGCCATGACCAGCCCAAATTTACGCTGCTCGTTTCTGTCCGATATGTCCGGCTTCTTCATTCTTCACCGTCCGTGGGGGGTGTTCCCCCGCGTGTTAGTCCAGCTCAAACTCCGCCTTCCAGTCCGACTCGTCCTTCCAGGGGGCCTGCTCCGTCTTGTCAAGCACGTAGCCGCCGAGACACAGGAAGTCCATGTGCGTGCGCATGAAGCAGGTGTAGGCCTCCTCGGGCGTGCGCACGATGGGCTCGCCGCGCACGTTGAACGACGTGTTGATGAGGACCGGGCACCCGGTCTTTCGGCGGAAGGCGTCCAGCAGGGCGTGGTAGGCGGGGTTGTCCTCCCGCCGCACGGTCTGGATGCGCGCCGAGTTGTCCACATGGGTCACCGCGGGAATCTCCGACCGCACCACCTTGAGCTTGTCAAAGCCCTGGGCGGCGGTCTCCTCCTCCGTCAGCGCCCGCAGGCGGTCCGGCAGCACGTCCGCCACGAGCAGCATGTAGGGGCTCTCGTGGCCGCGCAGGTCGAACCACTCGTCCGCGTGCTCCACCATGACCGACGGGGCGAAGGGGCGGAAGGACTCGCGGAACTTGATCTTGAGATTGAGGACCGACTGCATCTCGCGGGACCGGGGGTCGCCGAGGATGCTGCGCGCGCCGAGGGCGCGCGGGCCGAACTCCATGCGCCCCTGGAACCACCCCACGACCTTTTGCCCGGCGATGATCCCCGCGACCACGTCCGGAATCTCGTCCATGGAATAGTGCTTGTGGGGGATGTTCCGCTCCTTGAGGAAGCGGCCGATCTCCTCGTCGGAGAAGGTGTTCCCGAGATAGGTGGCCTTCTGTCGCCGGGGGTCCGGCGTGCGCGGCTGGTCCAGGCACTGGTGCCACACGCTCAGGGCCGCGCCCAGGGCGTTGCCGCCGTCGCCCGCGCAGGGCTGGATCCACACATCCTCGTAGGGCCCCTCGCGCAGGAGCCGCCCGTTGGCCACGCAGTTCAGCGCCACGCCGCCCGCGAGGGCCAGGTGCCGCGCCCCGGTCTCCTTGTGGACCTGGCGGGCCATGTTCAGCATGATCTCCTCCGTCACCTCCTGCACCGACCGGGCGAGGTCCATCTCGCGCTGCGTGATCTTCGTCTCCGGCCTGCGCTCCGGCCCGCCGAAGAGCCCGGCGAAGGCCGCGTTCGTCATGCGCAGGCCCGCGCAGTAGTCGAAATACTTCATGTTCAGGCGGAACGACCCGTCGTCGCGGAGGTCCACCAGCTCGCGGCGGATGATGTCCGCGTAGCGCGGCTCGCCGTAGGGCGCGAGGCCCATGAGCTTGTACTCGCCGCTGTTCACCCGGAACCCCGTGAAGTACGTGAAGGCCGAGTACAGCAGCCCCAGCGAGTGGGGGAAGGTGATCTCCTTGAGGATTTCCACCCTGTTGCCCCGGCCGACGCCGTAGGTCGTGGTGGCCCACTCGCCCACGCCGTCCACGGTGATGAAGGCGGCCTCCTCCCACGGGCAGGGGAAGAACGCCGACGCCGCGTGGGACAGGTGGTGCGTCGAGAAGTAGACCTTCCCCTTGTATCCCAGCTCCTTGCGGAGCGTGCCGCGCATGAAGAGCTTTTCCGAGAGCCACGACGGCACCTGCTCGTAGAACGAGCGGATGCCCTTCGGGGCGAGGGCGGCATAGGTCAGCAGGAGCCGCTCGAACTTCACCAGCGGCTTGTCGTAGAACGCGACCGCGTCCACCTCGTCCAGCGTGATCCCCGCCTCGGCCAGGCAGTAGTCCGCCGCCTCCTTCGGAAAGCGCGGGTCGTGCTTCCGCCGCGAAAAGCGCTCCTGCTGCGCCGCCGCGACGATCTCGCCGTCGCGCAGCAGCGCCGCCGCGCTGTCATGGTAAAACGCCGATATGCCGAGAATGTACATGCGGTTCTTTCCGTCTGCCGCCCATGAAGACGCCATTGTACCCGCGCGGCCGCGTCCAAGTAAACGGCCGGCCGCCCGGCGGGATTCCGGCGCGGGGGCATCGGTTCAATCTCCTCTACGCTGTCCACGTCGTCCACCCTGTCCACTTCGTCCACCGGCCGCCTGCGGCGTGCCCTGTTCCGGCGGGGTTTGGTGTACACTGGAGCGGTTGGTGGCAGACCTTGGAGGTTGTCATGTTTCTGCGAACCGTTCTTTGCTGTCTTGTGCTGGCGGTGTTTCCCGTGTGCGTCCTGGCCGCTGATGCGCCCGTTCTCGGCACGCCCCGGGTGTTTTATGACGGCGCGCCCGCGCCCGCGCCGGGGCCCGCCACCTGCGGGTTCTATCTGGTCGCCGGGGCGGAGGGGCCGCAGGTCGCCGCGCTGGGCGGCGCCGCCTTCGCCGCGTGCCTGCGCCGGGGCGAGGAGGTGGTGATCGAAGTCCCCGTCGGCGGGGTTCCCGCCGGGACGCCCTGCCGCGCCGAGGTGACGCTGTCCGAGGGCCGGTCGGCCCGGGTCGGCATGTCGTTTGACCCGGACCCCGCGCTCCAGGAACTCACCGCCGGGCAGACGCTGCGGCTGGACGCCGCCGTCCCCGGGGACGGAGACGGCATTCTCCGCCTGCGTGTCGTCGGCGGCCCCGGCGAGTGCGTGGTCCAGTGGCGGAGCGCCGCGCTGGCTTTGGGCGCGGAGACGCTTCTGGTCCCGCTGACGCCGCCGCCCGCGGCGGAGGTGTTCCCGCCCCCCGTGTCCCCGGCGCCGCGCCCCGGTCTGGAGCGCGCGCTCATTGAGCACGACTGGCGGCTGCGCGACGGCATCGGCGCGGCGCGCGAGCCCGTGACGCATGCCGTGGCGGTGTCCCGCGTCCTCGCGCAGGGCAATGCCCTCGTCGCGCGGCTGGCGTCGCCGCCGGACGCCCTGCTGGCGGAGTGGCGCGCCCTGGAGGCCGCCCACGCGGCCCTCACGGCGGTCGCGCCGCCGGACGGCGACCCGCGCTGGGAGGACCTGTGGCGGCGGACGCACTGGGCGCGGCGGCGTCTGATGCTGTCGGACCCCCTCGCGCAGACCGGCCCCATCCTCTTCGCGAAGCATGTGCCGTCCGCCTTCAGCCACCAGCTCACGCAGGTCTACGGCCGCCTCGCCCGCGCGGGCGGCGGGCTCTTCGTGCTGGAGAGCCCCGGCGAATCCATGGCCTGCCGCCCCCTGACGGACGGCCTCTTCCCCGACGGCAACTTCATGCACCCCGAGCCGACCCACGACGCGGACCGCATCCTCTTCGCGTGGTGCGCGTCGCCGTCCGTGCCCGCGTGGGAGCCCACGCCGGAGACCCGCGCGAGGCACTACCACCTCTACGAGATCCGGCCGGACGGCTCCGGCCTGCGGCAGCTGACCGACGGGGCGTATGACGACTTCTCGCCCCGCGAGCTGCCCAGCGGGAAGATCCTGTTCGTCTCCACGCGGCGCGGCGGATTCCACCGCTGCGGCGGCGGGCCCTGCGACGTGTACACCCTCGCCGTGGCCGACGCCGACGGCGCCAACCCGCACCCCGTCTCGTTCCACGAGACGAACGAGTGGGACCCGGCGGTGCTGGCCGACGGCCGCGTGGTCTACACGCGCTGGGACTATGTGGACCGCAACGCCGTCCACTACCAGCAGCTTTGGATGACGCGCCCCGACGGGTCGTCGCCCGGCGCCTACTACGGCAACAACACGTTCAACCCCGTGGGCGTGTGGGAGGCGCGGCAGGTGCCCGGGTCGCCGCTGGTCATGGCCACCGCCGCCGCGCACCACGCCATGACGGCGGGCTCCGTCGTGCTGGTGGACCGCCGCCTCGGGCTGGAGAATGAGGCGCCCCTGCGCCGCCTCACGCCCGACGCCCCCTTCCCCGAGAGCGAGACCATCGTGCCCCCGGCCAACTGGCACGCCCCCGGCAGCCCCGCCGAGTACCTGACCCCGGAGGAGGACCGCCGCTGGCCCGGCCACTGCTACAAGAGCCCGACGCCCCTGTCCGAGACGGTCTTCCTCGTTTCGTACAGCTACGACGGCCTCATCGGCGAGCCCGCCGCCAACCCGGCCAACCAGTTCGGCCTCTACCTCGCCGACGCCGACGGCAACCGCGAGCTGCTTTACCGCGACCCGAACATCTCCAGCCTCTGGGCCGCGCCGCTGCGTCCCCGGCCCCGCCCGCCGGTCCTCCCCGACGAGACCGACGCCGCCCTCGGCGACGAGGGGGTCTTCTACCTGCAGGACGTGGCGCGCGGCAATTACGGCATCGCGCCCGGGTCCGTGAAACAGCTCCGCATCGTGCAGGTGCTGCCCAAGACCACGCCCAACGCCAACCAGCCCATGGTCGGCCTGGCCAGCGCCTCGCCGGGGAAACAGGTCCTCGGCACCGTGCCCGTTGAGGCCGACGGCTCCGCGTACTTCCGCGCCCCCGCGCGCATCCCCCTGCACTTCCAGATTCTCGACGAACGCGGCCGCGCCCTCCAGACCATGCGCAGCGTGACCTACCTCCAGCCGGGGGAAAAGGCCTCCTGCGTCGGCTGCCACGAGTCCCGCCACGGCACCCCGCCCCCCGCCGCCGCGACCCTCGCCGCGCGCCGCGAACCCTCCGTCCTCACCCCCGGCCCCGACGGGTCCAAGCCCCTCAGCTACCCGATCCTCGTGCAGCCCGTCCTCGACCGGAACTGCGTGCGTTGCCACGATGGCGGCCCGCAGGCCGCCCCGCCCGTCCTCACCGGCGACCCCGAAGGGGCGTTCTCCAAGTCCTACAACGCCCTCGGCCCCCTCGTCGCCTACACCGCCTGGGCCGGCCTCCAGGAAAACAGCGAACCCGAAACCCCGCCCGGCCGCTTCGGCGCCGTCGCCAGCCGCCTCACCGCCCTCCTCGACGCGGGCCACCACGAGGTCGCCCTGTCCGCCGAAGACCAGGACCGCCTCACCACCTGGATGGACGCCAACGCCCTCTTCTACGGCACCTTCAAGCCCGAAGACCAGGCTCGCCAGCTAAAAGGCGAGCGCATCGAGGGCCCTGAGTTGAATTGAGGAATGCTCTCGAAAACCGTCGGGGTGTTCCCTCGCGGCAATCCCACTGGTCACCGCCTTTCGAGTCTCGCAACTTCATCGCCAGGACAATCGCACCAGAAATCCGCCCACCCTTCCCGACAAAGAGCTCTTTCGCCCCCTGTTTCTTGTTCTCTTTCACGCTGAAAGCGTTGCCGAATATAGCCCAGGCCAGGCCGCCGCCCGAAGGGCCAGGCCTGCCCTGGGTTGCCCGGACAGAAAGAATCATGCCCCAACGGGGCAGCCGAAACGGGGACGGGCACCCAAAGACAAGGCCGCCGGGACGGCGGCGGTACGGTTTGCCCCCGTCGGCACATTCCGTACCGCGGGCGTCCCGCCTGCCCCGTCTTTGTGACGTGTCCATGGGTGCGTTTCCGTCGGATCCAGGCGACCGTTCGCGCCGGAACCGCCGGACTCTGGAACGCCCTACACGGCAGGCAGGCCGTAGCCCTCGCGGTATTCGCGGGTGAAGAGCCTCATGGCTTCGGGGTCGCCGGGGATTTCCCAGGTGCCGGGGTCCACGGCGAGTTTGCGGCCCGTGCGGTGGGCGATGTTGGCGAGCTGGCACAGGGCGGTGGAGACGGCGCCTTCGGCGATGCCGCCGTTGAGCCCCGTCGGGTCGCCCGCCTTGACGCAGTCCAGGAAGTTGCGCTGGTGGGCGTCGAAGTCGCCGTAGGGGCCGAACTCGCGCTTTGCGCCGTCGGTGAAGGTCGCCGTGCAGCCCTTCCTGCCGAAGTCGAGGCGGCCCTTGTCGCCGTAGAAGACCACGCCGTTGTCATGGCCCTCGAGGGGGTAGCGGGTCCAGAGGCGCATCTCGTAGATGAGGTGGCGGTCGCCGTAGTCGAAGACCGCCGTCATGGTGTCGGGGGTCTCGTGGTCGTCGTCGTAGAAGAGCTGGGCGCCCGTGGCGGTGACGGAGTGGGGCACCCCGCCGCCGAGGCCCCAGCGCGCCTGGTCCAGCTGGTGGATGCCGTCGTTGCCCACGTCGCCGGAGCCGTAGTCCCAGAACCAGTGCCAGTTGTAGTGCCAGCGGTTGGCGGTGAAGGGGCGCTTGGGCGCGGGGCCGAGCCACAGGTCGTAGTTGACGCCGGGGGGCGGGTCCGACTCGGGCGCGCGGCCGATGGGCTCGCGGAGCTGGTGGTTGATCGCCTTGGCGGCGCGCACCTTGCCGAGGCCGCCGTCGCGCATGAACGCCACGGCGTCCTTCAGCGACTGGCCGCTGCGGCCCTGGGTGCCCTGCTGGACCACCTTGCCGGAGCGGGCGGCGGCGTCGCGCAGCGTGCGCGCCTCGTGGAGGGTCTGGGCGCAGGGCTTCTCCACGTAGACATGCTTGCCCGCGGCGAGGGCCGCCAGCGCCACCGGCGTGTGCCAGTGGTCCGGCGTGGCGACGCTCACGGAGTCAATGCTCTTGTCCTCCAGCACGCGCCGGAAGTCGTCGTGGAGCTTCGCGCCGGGGAGCTTCTCGCCGACCTTGGCGAGGCGTTCCGGGTCCACGTCGCACAGCGCGGCGATCTCGCAGTCCGGGAACCCGCTGAGGGTGCGCGCGTGGTGCGTGCCCTGGCCGCCGAGGCCGATGACGGCGTGGCGGATCTTCACATCCTCCGCGCGGGCGGCGCGCGGCAGGACGAGGGATGCCGTCCCTGCGGAGAGCGCGGCGGCGGTCAGAAAGGTGCGGCGGCTGCATGCGTCCATGGGATGCTCCTTCTCGTTGGACGGTTCCGGAGGGAGGGGAACCACCGATGAACAGTGATGAACACCGATGAAGAGTATGGGAGCCGGAGGGATATCCGGTCAACCGCGCGCCTTCGGCCCGAACCGCCGGGCGGGGGGGACGCAAAGCAGACGCGGCATCTTGCCGCGTTCTTGGGGTTTTCGTTGGCCCAAAGAACGCGGCAAGATGCCGCGTCTACTTTGCGGGTACGAGAGGACCGCACTGAGCCCGCCATGACGCGCTTATTCCCGTCATTGCGAACGAAGTGAAGCAATCCCGTTCCCGGAACACCCCGCACTTTCCGGAGCCCGCTCCGGGCCTATCATTCCCCTCTTCATCGGTGTTTATCACTGTTCATCGGTGGTTACTTCCCCGCGGCAATCTCGCCGCTCATGACCGACGGGCACCAGTGGGCCTCGATGTGGCGCACGACCAGCCCGGTGCCCTCGTCGTGGGGCACCTTCGGGGGCATGGCCGGGTTGTACATGCTGTCGGTGAGGTCGCGGACGAGGGCGCAGTTGACGCCCCAGCGGGTCATCTGGCGGATGCCGAAGGTGCGGTTGAGCACGCACATGTTCGTGTGGACGCCGACGTAGAGGAGGTTCCGGATGCCCTCCTGCCGCAGGTAGTTGTAGATCTCGCGGCCGTCGTCGGAGATGCCGTCCTCCGGGGCGATGGTGAGGGTGGCATGCTGGCGCGTCCAGGCCGGGTAGAAGCCCTCCTCTCCCGGGCACCCGCCGTCGGAGTCGTCTATGGGCAGGGGCGGGTCCTGGATGTCCCGCGGCGCGGGCAGGTCCGCGGCGGGCGCGTCCCGCATGCGGCGGCGCTGCGGGGTGTCCTGGTAGAAGCCGAGGGTCTCGGAGGGGCAGTGGATGATCTGGACGCCCGCGTTCCTCAGGCGCTTCAGAAGCTCGTCCATGCGCGGGGCCATCTCCCCCACCCGTTCCGAGGCGAAGTCGCACCAGTGTTTGTCCCACATGTCGCTGACGATGACGGCGGTCTCGGCGGCGGGCCACTCGGCGGCGGCGGTGCGCCCCTCCGACGTCAGGTCGTCCGCGTCGCGGGTGCGAAGCGACAGGCCTATCGCGCCCGCCCGCTTTTCACGCAGGGCGGGCACGGCGGGCGTCTTGAGCGCCGGGGCGCGGTTCGCCGTCCAGAACAGGGCGTTGGCGACCATGCGCGCGAAGGCGCGGTTCTCAAAGTCTCCCACGCCGCCGAGGGAGGTGTAGAAGACGCGGCCGCCGTTGTGGACGCGCGTCCAGGCGACGGGCTGCCGTCCGCGGGACGCCGGGGTGCTCCCCGTCATGAGGACGTCGGCGTCCCTGGCGACGGGCTTGGTCCGGTAGAGGCTGTACCGCGAGCGGAACGGCTCGACGCCCTCGAAAACGGGGTGCTTCTTCCCGGAGGGCATGAGGAAGGTTTCTATGGATGGGCCCTCGCCAAAGTGGTCCTTGTAGTTGCCGCCGAGCACCTCGCGGTCGAAGGCGAGCCACTTCTGGAACCCGTGGCTGGCGGTGCGCACGGCCACGAGGGGTTTGCCCGCCGCGCAGTACCGCTTCACGCGGTCGAGCTGGTCGCCCGAGATTTCCAGCCGCCGCGTGTAGAACAGCGCCGTGTCGCAGGTGTCGAGGGCCTCCAGTCCGGGGAGGTTCTCCCAGCCGTCGGCGCGCAGCAGCACGCACTCCGCCGCGAAGTTCTCCTCCAGATAGGCCTTGAACATCGTCAGGGCGGTGTCCGAGTCGTATTCGAAGGACCCCGAGACCAGGCAGACCCGGAGCGGGGCCTCCTGCGCGGGGGCGGTCCAGGCGCACAGGCAGCACAGGGCCAGGCAGGCGAAAAAGGGTCTCATGGCGCGGGCTCCGTTGGGGGTGTTTTCAGACCTGTTCCGGGATGGCGAAGGGCTCGCGGTACTCCCGCTTGAAGAGGGCGTCAACCTCGCTGTCCGCAGTCTGGAGCGTCTGCGGGTCCACCGCCATGCGGCGTCCGCCGACGCGGACGCCCATGTTGCCGTAGTGGACCAGCAGGTTGCTGGCCACACCGGTTTCGATGTCCGCGGCGGGTTTGTTCCGCGTCCGGACGCAGTCGAGGAAATTGGCGCGGTGCTCGTCGTTGGCCTGGCGTCCGTAGCCCCCGTCCACCACCTCGCCGTTCTCGCGGATGACCTGCCAGCCGCAGCCGTGGCGGCCGAGGTACATGAGCCCGCGCGTGCCGTAGAACTCGATGCGCGTGGCGTTCGTCGGCCAGAAGGGGTACTTGTCCCCGTTGCGGACGTCGTCGTCCGCCTTGATCATGTAGGGGGAGTACTGCGTCAGCTCGAAGGTCATGATGCGGCGCTCGTATTCGAACGTGACCGTCTGCGTGTCCGGCACCTCGCGGTCGTCGGGAAAGGCGAGCCGGCCGCCGCTGGCGGTGACCACTTTGGGCGGCGGGGGGTCGCCCAGGGCGAAACGGGCGAGGTCGAGCTGGTGGATGCCGTCGTCGCCCATGTCGCCGCCGCCGTAGGCCCACCACATTTTCCAGCCGCCGTGGAAATGGCCCTCGTTGAACGGGCGCGACGGCGCGGGGCCGAGATAGAGGTCGTAGTCCACGCCGTCCGGTTTCGGCGAGTCCGGCGGGCAGGTGAAGGGCCCGCCGCCCTTCATGTTGTAGACCTTGACCAGGGGGATGTCGCCGAGCTTTCCGCTCTGGAGGTACTCGCGGGCGGCGAGGGCGTAGGCGGCGCTGCGGTTCTGCAGCCCGCACTGGACGACACGGCCGTACTTGCGCGCCGCCTCCACCATCTTCCGCCCCTCCCAGAGGTTGTGGCAGGGGGGCTTTTCCACATAGACGTCCTTGCCCGCCTGGCAGGCCCAGACCGTGGCGAGGCCGTGCCAGTGGTCGCAGGTGGATACAAGGACGGCGTCCACCTCCTTGTCGTCGAAGACGCGCCGCATGTCCTGCACCGCCTTCGGGGCGCGCTTCTGGAGGCGCTCCAGCTGGTCCGGGTAGCTGCCGATGCGCTTCTCGTCCGCGTCGCAGACGTAGGCCATGACCGCGCCCTTGCTGTTGACGAACTGGCGCGACACGTCGCGGCCGCGCCCGCCCACGCCGATGACCGCCATGACCACCCGGTCGTTCGCGGACACCGCCCGCGCCTTTCCGGGCAGCGCGGCGACCGCAACCCCGCCCACGACGGTGAGCATGCTTTTCGCCGACTTGGAAATGAACCCCCGCCGCGTCATGCCGTCCATGCGCGCCGCTCCTTGAATGTTGCGGCGGCCCGGAACCGTCCTCCGGGCCGTCCAGCCTCGCCGCAGTATATCAGCGGCGGGGGACGGGCGCATCCCCGGAAGCAGGGCAATCGCACTACAATGCCCCTTGGATTTGTACCTTTGTCTTTGTTGGGCCAACCGGACATCCGCATAGGACCCAGGCAGGCCGCCGCCCATTACCGCAGCCCCGGGTCTGCACAGCGCGCAGCGCCTTGGAGTGCGGTAGCTTGCTGCCGCCTTTCTTCGCGTGGGCTTGCCCGCGCGGGGGCGCACGAAAAACGACTGGGACCGCGCGTTTCCCCAAGGCCGCCGCGGCACTCCCCGCCGCAATTTCGGCTGCCCCGTTGGGGCATGATTCTTCCTGTCCGGGCGACCCAGGGCAGGCCTGGCCCTTCGGGCGGCGGCCTGGCCTGGGCTATATTCGGCAACGCTTTCAGCGTTGAAAAGAACAAGGAGCAGGGGGCGAAAGAACTCTTTGTCAGAAAGGGTGGCCGGATTTTGGTGCGATTGCCCTGTCCCCGGAAGGGACCGCGCCCTCAGAGGCCGAGCTGGTCCATGGCGCGGTTCTGGGCGTCGGTGTGGCCCGAGGAGACGCCGCCGAGGGAGCGGGTGGCGTGGCCCTGGGCCGCCGACGCGCCGCTGCTGCCCATGCTGTTGAGCTGCTGCTGCATGCCGATGCCGGTCATCACCTCGCCCATGGGGCCCGCGCCGCCCACCCCGGACGGGACGCGGGGCGCCGTGGGCGCGGGCGCGGACGCGGTCGGGGCGCCGCCGCCGCGCGGGTGGGTCACCGCGCCGTTCTGGTTGTTGTAGAGGAAAGCCTCGCCCGCGCTGGTGCGCGGCGGTTTGGCGAGGTAGGTCGGGTACAGCGCGTCCAGCGTGGCCGGGTAATAGCCGGTGGCCGTGCCGTAGCGCGTGATGGCGTCGCGGATGGCGGTCATCATTTGCTGGTCTGCCGGGGTCGCGCCGCCGGGGGCGGCGGCCGCCGGGGCGGCGGCGGGCGCCGCCGGGCCGTCCAGCAGCACCCCGCGGGCCGGGTCGTAGCCGTATTCCGTGCCGTCGCCGCGCTTCGGGATGGCGGGCACATAGTCGGGCACCAGGTCGTCCAGCGAGGCGGGATTGTCCCCCTTCTCCGCGCGGTAGGTCTGGATGGCGCGTTCCAGGGTGACGCGCCCCGAGGTGTCGGAGGCCGACTGCACCTGGCGTTTCATGGCCTGCATCTGCTGGGTTTGCAGCTCGCCCTGGATGGCCGTGGTGGTGAGCAGCTCCACGCCGCAGCCCGTCAGGGCGAGGCAGAAAGCCAACACAAGCGCGCAACGCATGGCGGCACCCTCCATTCTTTGGTCAGAGGGAAGTATACCACCGGGGGGGGCGGAGGAACGCGCAGGCCCACCCGCAACCGTCAGACCTGTCGGACAAGTCGGACCTGTCCGACTCCCCAGACCCCAGACCCTATACCCTCTTGAAATTCTCCGTGACGGCGCGGGCGAACTCGCTGCACTTGAGCAGGGTGGCGCCCTCCATGAGGCGGGCGAAGTCGTAGGTGACGGTCTTGTTGGCGAAGGCCGCGGTGAGCCCGGCGATGATGGTGTCGGCGGCCTCCTGCCAGCCGAGGTACTCGAACATCATGACGCCCGAGAGCACGAGGCTGCTGGGGTTCACCTTGTCGAGGTTGGCGTACTTGGGGGCGGTGCCGTGGGTGGCCTCGAAGACGGCCTTGCCGGTCTCGTAGTTGATGTTGGCGCCCGGGGCGATGCCGATGCCGCCGACCTGGGCCGCCAGCGCGTCGCTGGCGTAGTCGCCGTTGAGGTTCATGGTGGCGATCACGTCGAACTCGTCGGGCCGCGTGAGGATCTGCTGGAGGAAGATGTCGGCGATGGTGTCCTTCACGAGGAGCCTGCCCTTGGGGTCGCCGCCGCAGTCGTCCCAGGCCACGGCGACGTCGGCGAACTCCTCGCGGACGAGCTCGTAGCCCCACTTGCGGAAGGCGCCCTCGGTGTACTTCATGATGTTGCCCTTGTGCACGAGGGTGACGCTCTTGAGGCCGTGCTCCAGGGCGTGGCGGATGGCGGCGCGCACGAGGCGCTTGGTGCCCGTCTCGCTGATGGGCTTGAGGCCGAGGCCGGAGCCGGGCCGGATCTTCCACCCGAACTCCGCGGCGCAGAAGTCCGAAAGGCGCTTCGCCTTGTCGGAGTCCGCCTCCAGCTCCAGGCCGCCGTACACGTCCTCGGTGTTCTCGCGGAAGATGATCATGTCCACCAGTTCGGGGTGCTTCACCGGGCTGGGCACGCCCTCGAACCAGCGCACGGGGCGCACGCAGGCGAACAGGTCCAGCTCCTGGCGCAGGGTGACGTTGAGGCTGCGGAACCCGCCGCCGACCGGCGTCGTGAGGGGCCCCTTGATCGCCACGCCGTACTCGGAGATGGCCTCCAGAGTCTCGCCGGGCAGGTAGGACCCGCAGACGCCGTTGGCCTTCTCGCCGGCGAAAACCTCCATCCACGCGATGGAGCGCTTCCCGCCGTAGCAGCGGGCCACCGCCTCGTCGAAGATGTGCTTGGAGGCGCGCCAGATGTCCGGCCCCGTGCCGTCGCCCTCAATGAAGCAGATGACGGGCCGGTCGGGGGTCTGGGGGCGGCCCGCCGGGCCCACTTCGATCTTCTCGCCTTCGGGGACGGTGATGTGCTGGTAGCGGGACATGGGGATTCCTTTCCTGTTCACGGGGCGGCGGGGCGCACCGGTCCCGCCTGTTTTCAGAACGCCGCGCAGCGCGCGGTTATTTCGCGTCGGGCAGCGCCACGAGCCGGACCTCGTTCACGTGGGCCGCGGCGCGGATTGTGTCCAGCACGTCCCCGGGCACAGGCTGGTCGAGGTTGAGCACCGTGAGGGCCTGGCCGCCCTTGGCGTCGCGGCCGAGCATGAGGTTGGCGATGTTGATGCCCGCCTCGCCGATGAGGGTGCACATGCGGCCGACGATGAGGGGCTTGTCCTCGTTCAGGCAGACCAGCATGTTGCCCACGGGCACGGCGTCCACGCGCATGCCGTTGACCGTGCAGATGCGCGGGTCGTTGCCGTTGAAGAGGGTGCCGCGGATGCGCTGGGTCTCGGTGTCGGACTTGACGGTGACGCCGATCTCGAAGGCGTAGGACGAGGACTCGGGGCTGCGCTTCTCGGAAACCTCAATGCCGCGCTCCTGGAGCTGGCTGGGCGCGCTGACCATGTTGACCGCCTCGACCATGGGGGTGAGGAAGCCCGACATGACCGCCGCCGTGACGGGGTAGGTGTCCGCCGCGCCGCAGTCGCCGATGTACTCGATCTCCAGGGAGCGGGGCCGTCCCTGGACGAACTGCGACTGGAAGAGCCCCATGCGCTCCGCGAGGAACAGGAGGGGCTGCAGGGCGGCGCGCGTCTCGCTGTCGAGACTGGGCACGTTGACGGCGTTCACGATGGCGCCGGTCTTCAGGCAGTCGGACATCTGCCTCGCCACGTCCACGGCCACGGTGACCTGGGCCTCGTCGGTCGAGGCGGCCAGGTGCGGCGTCATCACGATGTTGTCCAGGCCAAGGAACGGGTTGTTCTCAAAGGGCTCGGAGGTGTAGACGTCCAGCGCGGCCCCGGCAATGACGCCCTCGCGGAGCGCCTGGGCCAAGTCCTGCTCGTTGACGATGCCGCCGCGGGCGCAGTTGATGATGCGGCAGTCCCGCTTCATCCGCTTGAACTCCTTCATGGAGAAGAGGTTGTTCGTCTTGTCCGATTTCGGCGCGTGGATGGTGATGAAGTCCGACCGCTCGATGATGTCGTCGAGGGGGACCAGCTCCACGCCGAGGGCCTCGGCCTTGAGGGGGCTCAGGATCGGGTCGAAGCCGAGAATCTTCATCTCGAAGGCCTTGGCCCGCTTGGCCATCGCGCCGCCGATGCGGCCGATGCCCACGATGCCCAGGGTCTTCCCGCTCAGCTCCTTGCCCATGAACAGCTTGCGGTCCCAGCGGCCCGCCGCCATGGACGCGTGGGCCTGCGGGATGTTGCGGCACAGGGCCATCATGAGCGCGAAGGTGTGCTCGCACGTGGAGATCGTGTTGCCGCCCGGCGTGTTCATCACCACGATGCCGTGGCGCGTGGCGGCGTCCTTGTCAATGTTGTCCGTGCCCGCGCCCGCGCGGCCGATGACCTTCATGCGGGTGGACCCCTCCAGGGCCTCCGCGGTCACCTTGGTCGCGCTGCGCACCACCAGGCCGTCGTAGTCGTTGATGACCGCGGCGAGCTCCGCGGGCTTCTGGGGCGGGCGCACGTCCACCTCGATCCCCTCGGCCTTGAAGACCTCGACGCCCTCCTCGCTCAGATTGTCCAGCACCAGCACTCGAAACATAAGCCCAGGCCTCCAGCAGGTTGTCGCGGCCCGGCACGCGCGCCGGAAAGAAAAAAAACGGCCCGTGCGCGGCCCGTCGCGAAGAAAAATCTCACCATCCGCCTTAATAATAAAGGAAAAACTTCTCGATTGTCAACCGCCGCCCCCGAAAAGGTCGTCAAACCCCTTCGGGCCGGGCGGATCCCCCGGCGCCGCGCCCCCGAAAAGCGCGTCAAACCGGTCCCGCACCGCGCCGCCGTCCCCGGGGGCCGCCCCGGCCTCCGGCCGGCGGGCAAACTCGAACTGCTCGCAGAAATTCAGGCGCTTCCGGTCGCCCACCCAGTCCGTCTCGGGGATGGCGCACTGGTTGTGCAGGGACGGGTTGCGGAACCGGCAGTTGAGGCAGCAGTGGACATAGGCGCCGCATCCGGCGCAGGTCTCCTTGAACCCGGGCTGCGCCGCGGCGCCCTGCCAGACCGCGCCGCAGAGGTGGCAGCGGGGGACGGCTTCGGGGGCGGGCGGCGTCATGCTCCCCGGGCTCCTACTCTTTGGGCGCCGCCGCGGGGGTGTCCGCCGGGGGGGTGTCCGCCGGGGGCGTGTCCGCCGGGGGCGTGTCCGCCGGGGGCGTCTCCGCCGGGGGCGTCTCCGCCGGGGGCGTCTCCGCCGGAGCGCTCTTTCCCGAGGTGCTGTTGATGTCGTCCTCGGTGCGCTGCACCCAGGTGACCGCCGGCACGTCCGGCAGGGCGTGTTCCAGCAGGGCCCACAGGGCCAGCACCGTGGGATGGCCGTGGGACGGTCCGGTGTCGGGCTTGTAGCCCCAGCCGCCGTCGGGCCGCTGGGCGGCGGCGACGGCCTCGATCCACTCCTGTTTCACCATGGACCGGAAGCCCATGTACTGCAGGAAGGCCATGGCCTCGTAGCTGATGTCCTTGTCCGGGCCGTTGCGGGTGATGATTTCCACCATGGCGTTGGCGAATTCGGGGCGGAGCCCCTTGCTGCCCTCGTAATTCCAGGCCACATTGTTTTCCACCATCCAGTGGAAGGCCAGCGCGTGGTGCGTCACGGCGTAGTCGTGCATGCCGCCCTTGCCCCGGTTCGCCTCCAGTTCTCCCCGGAGACGGGTCACATAGTCCGGAGGGGGTGGAAACCGGTCGCTGTACAGGCCGACCACCATGGCCTTCACGAAGTCCCTCACTTCCCCGGTGTCGCCGGGCGTGTAACGGTGGAAGGGGGTGGTCAGCCGTCCAAAGGCGGCCATGTCCTTTGTGTTCACTTCGATGTGGATGTCGGGGTCATAAGCGCGGGAGATGCTGAAGCGCTGGCCCAATCCGAATTTCCGC
Organism: Candidatus Hydrogenedentota bacterium; assembly: GCA_012730045.1. Taxonomy (NCBI): domain Bacteria; kingdom Pseudomonadati; phylum Candidatus Hydrogenedentota; species Candidatus Hydrogenedentota bacterium. The sequence continues at coordinate 80,112 of JAAYBR010000138.1, forward strand.
TGCAGGTAATCCAGGACCGCCAGGTGCATAAACCGCTCGGGATCCTTGTCCAACAGCACGAATTTCAGCCCGCGGTCCATGCTGTGCGCGTAAGGGCTTTCCTGATACGGGCGCGGGTCCCCCGCAAAGAGGGCCGTGCCGGGCGCCATCGCAGCCGCGGGGGACTCCACCACCATGTCGCCATCCGCTGACCGCGCACTCCCGGAAGCGGCGAGCAACACGCAAAAAACAACAGGAACCAATCCGGCCTGGATGGGCCGCAGACCGCTTGTCCGCATAAACGTCCTCCTTTTTCTTTGTCCGCGCCGGAGGGCGCCGCCGTCCCTAGTATACATGCCTTTCACGCGGCAATGTGGCCGGCCCCCGCTGGCGCGGACATGCCTGCGGCCGCTATAGTAACGCCTGGAGTCTCCCCGATGAAAACAGCGCGAGAAAAGGACCCGTCCCTGCTCCTGTCGCTGCTTCCCTGCATCGCCCTCATGGGGGGGCTGTCGGTGAATGTGGCCCTGTTCCGCGACGGCGCGTCGGCCGGGCCGAACCAGATCACCCTGCTGCTGTCCGCCGTGTTCGCCGCCGTGCTGGCGAAGGGTTTCCTCGGGCGCTCCTACCGCGACCTGGAGCTGCGGGCCATCCAGTCCATTGTCCTCGCCATGGAGGCCGTGCTGATCCTGCTCATCGTCGGGTGCGTCATCGGCCTGTGGATTCTCTCCGGAGTCGTCCCCACCATGATCGCCCTCGGCGTGCGCCTGATCCATCCCGCCGTGTTCCTGCCCGCCGCCTGCGCGGTGTGCGGCGTCGTCTCGCTGGCCATCGGCAGCAGCTGGTCCACCATGGGCACCGTCGGCGTCGCCCTCATCGGCATCGGCCGCGCCCTCGGCTTCCCCGACGCCATGGTGGCGGGCGCCGTCATCTCCGGCGCCTACTTCGGCGACAAGCTCTCCCCCCTCTCCGACACCACCAACCTCGCCCCCGCCGCCGCGGGCAGCACGCTCTTCGAGCACATCCGACACATGCTCTATACGACCATTCCCGCGGGCACGCTCGCGCTGGCGGGCTTCGCCATTGTGGGGCTGGGCCGCGGCGGCGCGGCCTATGATCCCGCGCTGGTCGGGCGGACCGTGGACGGCCTGTCAGGGGTGTTCTTCATGCACTGGGGGCTGCTGGCGGTGCCGCTGGGGGTGATCCTGCTGGCGGCGCGACGGGTGCCCGCCATTCCCGCGCTGGTGGTCGGCGGACTGCTGGGCGCGGGCGCCGCCCTGGTCTTCCAGCCGGGGCTCTTCCCGGAGGGGGGCGCGGGCGCGCGCTACGTCCACCTGCTCAAAGTCGCCTACGAGGGGTTCACCCTCGACAGCGGCGACGCCGCCCTCGACCAGCTCCTCTCGCGCGGCGGCATGACCCGCATGTACGCCACCGTCTCCCTCATCCTCATGGCCATGCTCTTCGGCGGCGTCATGGAGGCTGCGGGCATGCTGCCCCGCCTCGCCCGGGCCGTCCTTGCCGGCGTGCGCGGCGCGCGCACCCTCATCCCCGCCACCCAGGCCACCTGCGTGCTGTTCAACCTCTTCGCCGCCGACCAGTACCTCGCCATCGTCGTGCCGGGCCGCATGTTCCGCGCCGCCTACGCCGACATGGGCCTCGCCCCCAAGAACCTCTCCCGCGCCCTCGAGGATTCCGGCACCATGACCTCCGTCCTCGTCCCCTGGAACACCTGCGGCGCCTTCGCCGCCGCCGCACTGTCCGTGCCCACGCTCAGTTACCTGCCCTGGTGCTTCCTCAACCTGCTGTCCCCCGTGGTGGCGATCGCCATGGCCGCCTTCGGCATTGCCATCGCCAAGGCGGAACCCGAAGCAGAACCGCCCGCCGAAGGGAAAGGCGCGGACCCGTCGGACAAGTCGGACAAGTCAGACAAGTCCGACCCGTCAGACCTGTCAGACCTGTCCGACCTGTCCGACCCCTCCGACTGATCGGTCCGATCCGACCGATCGGTCCGATTTTCCGTCTCCCTGGCGGCGCGGCAACGCCCTACCGGGCGTCCCCCTTGTCCGGCGGCGCATCGGGAACCTTGCTCATCGCCCGCTCGAACTTCTTCCGGTCCGCGCGCGCCGCGCGCCGCGCCAGATACTCCTCGGCGGCCAGCGCGGACACCTTCTCCGCGATGGCCAGCGTCGCCAGCTGGTTGATGGACACGTTCTCCCGGGCGGCCAGCTTCCGCACCTCGTCATGCAGTGAATCCGGCAAACGCAGGCTTATCGTGCTCATGGGTCAGCCTCCAATCCCGGCAAGAAACGCGCCGGGCGTCGCAACACCAATGCCAAACTGCCCCGCCCCCGAGAAGTCCCGCCTGTTGAACGTGACAATCTGCCCGCATCCCGCCGCCACCGCCGCCTCCAGAACCATGTCATCCTTGGGGTCGCGCAGGAACGGCCGCCACAGGTAATGCACCTCCGCCCGAACAGCCACCAAGCAGAGGTAGTCAATGATGGCGGAGACATCCGCCGCAGTCAGCCCGTCCCGGCGCGTCAGCTTCATCGCCTCCGCCTCGTATTCCAGCACCAGCGGCACAGAAACCGCCACCTCGAACTTCCCGGTACCCACCAGCATCAATAGCTGGTGCGACGCGCCCTGCCTGCTCCGCAGGGCCGCGACCAGCACGTTGGTGTCCATGACAATCCGGGGCAGGCTCATGTTGGTATTGTATACGATACCGCCGCGTTTGTCAAGACAAGCACGGTTTTCGCCAAGGAAGCGTCTGTAATGGGGGGGACGCCAACGACCCATTGGCCCCGTCGGACCCGTCGGACAGGTCCGACCCGCCCAATTCATCCGACGGATCGGTCCGATCCGACCGATCGGTCCGATTTTCCGTCTCCCTGGCCCCTCCGCCCGACAAGGAAACAGAAACTACGGTTACATGGATGGGCAGGATACACAGGATGCGGCAGGAAATCCTGTCTATCCTGTCCATCCATGTAAACCCTTCCGGGCAGTAATCATGTGCCGCCCCCCCCCTCACACCTCCAGCGTGCCGCTTTCGATGTCGGCGATGAGGCTGCGGATGAGGTCCTGGCTCTCTTTCGGGAACCCCCACTGCTCGATTTCGCGGGCGGTGAGGAGGTTTTGGAGCTGCGGGAGGACGAGCATGTCCTTGGCGAACTCGCTCGGCAGCGACCGGGCGACGAAGCTCTCCTCGTCGAAGGTGTCGAAGAAGCTCTTGAGGCCGCGCTCGGCGCTGCCGCCGACGGCGCCGAAGTCCTGCCCGTAGATGTGGAGCGAGCAGCTGTAGTCGGCGTAGCTGCCCACGCGCACCTTCCGGCCCGTCTTCTCGGCGATCTGGCGGGCGAGCACCTGCTGGAGAAACGTGAGGGCGACAATGTTGTCCCCCCACGCCTTGTACAGGTCGCGGGAGCGCCACATCGTGTTCATGTTCAGCACCAGCGTGCCGTCCGCGTCCTCGGGGCAGCGCAGCTGCACCTCGCGCAGGCAGGGGATGTCCTCCCTCAGATACGGGTCCAGGTTGGGCACCGACGTCGTGGCGACGGCGCGGCGGCTGTGCGGCGTGGCGCAGACACGCTCCACCGCCAGGGCCATCTGGTCCACCACCGACCCGCCTGCGTCCGGGTGGGCGAAGAGGCGCTGGTGGTAGGTGTAGGGCCACTCGTGGGCCTCCAGCTCGCCGTGGACCGCCCCCTGCAATTTGTCGAACGGCACCACCCGGTAATCCTTCACCCCCATGATTTCGGCGATGTACGTGCCGATCTCGCAGAACGAGATCGGGGGAAAGCGCGGCTGCGCGAACGGGTCCGTGATCTCCACCAGCACCCGCGCGTCCCGGCTCGGCGGGTCAATGAACTCCCCCGCCGCGTTCTTCCGGTCATACTCCGTCCGCATGGAGTACCCGTGCTCCCACACCGCCTTGATCGCCCGGTAATACGCCCGCGGGATCGAGTCCCCCACCACATGAAGGGTCGGTATCCGGCCCAGGTCCGTGTTGCAGTCGCCCATCCCTGTGTCTCCCTGTTCGTTGAGGCTCCACACCAAGGCCCCCGGAGGGGGCGGGTCATTATGGCACAGACACCTGAGTCAGACGCCCTGCCGGTCTTGGTCCCCCCTTGAGGGGGGTGGCCGCGTCTTCGCGGCCGGGGGATGTTCTTAGCGTTGGCGCCACAACCCAATCTCCGGAACATCCCCCAGTTCGCTCCCGCGAACTACCCCCCTCAAGGGGGGACCCGGACAGTGCGTGGACGTCACGCCAATGAACGTCAGCAGAGACAGCCTTTGTGCGAAGGGGTTGCAGCTGCAGGGACACCGTCGGTAAACCTCTACGGCAGCCTGGTGGTGGAGACCGCCGCCAGGAAGGCGTCAATGTTCTCCGTGGGGACGCCGGGGGGCATGCCGCCGCCGCAGGAGAGGAGGACGCGTTTCATGTCTTTGGTGTCGGCGCGGAGGGTGGTCACGGCGGCGGAGACGTCCTCCGGGGTGCCTTGGGCGAGGATGTCGCGGGGGGGGATGTTGCCGAGGAGGGCGACGCGGTCGCCGGCGAGGCGGCGCATCTCGGCGATGGGGTGCTCGTGGCTGAAGTTGAAGAGGTTGACGCCGACCTTTTCGAGGTGGGGCGCGCAGACGAGGCCGTGCGCGTCGTTGTGGAAGAAGCGGACGGGCACGTCGAGGGCGGCGAAGAGCCGGGTCAGGTAGGGGTTGGCGAACTCCACGCAATCCTCAGGGCCGCAGAAGCCGACAAGGTCGTCGAGGACGAGGACGCCGCCGATGCCGGGGAACGCGGCCTTCTGCGCCTTAACCCAGCCGCAGAGGAAGTCCGTGACGCGGTCGAGCAGGGCGTGGGTCTTGTCGGGCTCGGTTTTCATGCCCAGGAGGAACTCGGTGTTGCCGAGGAGGAACCCGGCGATGTTGAGGGGTCCGCGCGCGACGGCGAAGCGGACGGCGTGGCCGGCGGCGCGGATGCGCGCCTCCGTGTGGGCCAGCCGTTTCAGCACGAAGGGGGTCATGCCGTCGCGGCCGGGCACGGGGACCGGCGCGGCCAGCGCGGCGTCGAGGGAGTCGGCGATCTTGTCGGCGAAGGGGAACTCGTTTTCGTGCCACATGCAGCGCGCGCCGAAGGCGGAGGGCTCGGTGCACATGCCGTACTCCGACCAGAAGCCCGGCAGGAACAGGATGCCGGGCCAGCGGGTGACAGCGCGGAGGTTGGCCTCCAGCCAGCGCCCGCCGTCGGCGTAGTAGTCGAGGATGCCCATGCCGGCCCATCCGGGGAGCCAGGGGCTGTCAATGATGAAGCCGACGGGGGCGGGGTCCACGCGGTGCCCGTCCAGCACGGCCAGCAGTTTCTCCCACTGTTCATTGGTCATGGGGCTACTCCCTGAACGAGGTGACGGGGGTTTCGGCGCCGCCGCGTTCGGCGGAGACGTAGGCGCTGTAGATGGTGGAGACGGTGTCCGCGCCGAGGAGGCTGTCGCTCTCGACGGGCGTGCCCTCCGTGAGGGCGCGGTAGAAGGCCTCGATCTCCTGCGGGTAGCCCGTGAACCAGTCCTCGTCCGGCGGCATGTTGGTCCAGCCCTGCTTCGTGCCCGTCTTCTCCACGGTGTAGATGTCGCGGAAGTTGGCGTCCACGGGGTTGTAGACCTGCATGGCCGTGTTCGGGTTGATGTTGCAGAGGGTGCGGTGGTTGTTCGCGCAGACCTCCAGCCAGTTGTGGATGCCGCCGAGGACGATGTCCGACGCGAAGACCGTGGCCAGCGTGCCGTCCTCGAAGGTGACGTGCATCATGGAGAAGTCGTCAATGTCGTGGTAGTCGCGGCGGATGTGGCCCTCGTCCTGGAAGTTTTCCATGCGCGTGAGGGCGGCGGTCCGCGCCGACACGGAGACCGGCTTGATGGCCTTGCCGGTGCGCGCGCGGCCCTCGACGGCCTTGAGGTAGAGCGCGGCGGTCAGGGGGTGGCAGCCCTTGCCGATCATCACGCCGCCGCCGGAGTATTTCCAGTAGGCGTAGGTGGGGTTGTGCGACCCCGAGTGCGCCTCCTCGCCGTGGATCCAGAGAATCTGCGCACCCGTCTTCTCCAGCACCTCGCGCTCCCGCTGCACCGCCGGGGCGTAGACCCAGTTCTCGGCGTAGCAGATGCGGCCCGCGCTTTCGCGCTCCGCCGCCAGCATGCGGCGCACGCTCTCCAGCCCCGCGCGCAGGGCGTCCCCCTTCGGGAACCGGTCCCCGTGGAAGTCCTCCGAGCCGTCGCCGCAGTAGCCCGTGAACGGTTTTTCCAATATGACATGCCGCCCGCGCTTCAGCGCCGCCACGGCCACCTCCTCATGCCCCGCCACCAGCACGCAGCAGTGGACCACGTCCACGTCGTCCAGCAGCGCGTCCAGCGAGTCATACGCGGTGATGCCGCGCTGCGCCGCGTACTCCGCCGCCTGCGCCCGGTCCAGCGCGTAGACCCCGCGCACGTCCACGTCCACCCCATGAACCCGGGACACGGCCTCCCAGTGAAACCGCGCGCTGAACCCCGCGCCCACGATCCCGGCGCGGATGCTTTTCTTCTTCATCGTCTGTCTCCTGTCGGCTTAGGTTACTGAGGCAGGCGGGACGCCTGCGGTACGGTGCCGCGACCCGCCGGGCTTTTTCGTAGCGCAGGCGTCCCGCCTGCCCTGTCTTTGGCCTTCCCCCGCCATCACCAGAACACCGCGTAGAACGCGCCAATCCCCGCAAGAACCGCCGCCGCCGCGGCGACGGCGACCTTGTCGGTGCGCATGTCCATTTCCTCGCGGACAGGCAGGACCTTCGGCTCCTTCGCCGGGGCGATGAGCGTCATGGCGGCCATGGCGGCCAGCGCGACGCCGAAGGTGATTGCCATGCGGTGGAGGTAGGCCACGTCGGACATGCCCCACTGGAGGGCGCCGTAGACCAGGGGTGCCAGCAGCAGCGCCGCGACGCCGGAGAAGGCCGGTGCGCGGGGCACAACGAAGCCGAACACGAACACGGCGAGGATGCCGGGGGAAATGTACCCTTGGAACTCCTGAATGTAGTTGAAGATGCCGCCGAAGCGCGGATTGGCGAGGAAGGGCGCGATGAGGCAGCCCATCACGAGGAACACGAGGGTGGCGGCGCGGCCCATGCCCACAAGGAGCCCCTGCGGCGCGTCGGGCCGGAAATGGCGGCGGTAGAGGTCCATGGTGAACACCGTGGAAGCACTGTTGAGCATGGAGGCGATGGAGCTGATGACGGCCCCGGCCAGGGCGGCCAGCATGAGCCCGCGCAGGCCGCGCGGGATGATCTCGCGCAGGAGCGTGGGGTAGGCCTGGTCCGGCGAGGCCAGCGTGTCCCCGTAGAGCTGCGCCGCCATGATCCCCGGGAACACGATGACGAAGGGCACCAGCAGCCACAGGGCGCCCGCAAAGATGACGCCGAGCTGGCCCTGGCGCAGGCTCTTCGCCGCCAGCGCCCGCTGCACGATGAACTGGTTCAGGCCGCAGTAGTAGAAGATGGGGATCCACATGCCCGCGAGGAGGCCGGTCCACGGCAGCACGGGGTGGTCCGCCGGGAGGATCATGTGGAGCCGGTCCGCGTTGTGCGCGAAAAAGGCGTCCACACCGCCCACGGCCTGAAAGCCCAGCACCACCGTCAGCAGCCCGCCCAGCAGCAGCCCCGCGCCCTGGATAAGGTCGGCCCACGCCACGGCCTTCAGGCCGCCCCAGACCGTGTACACCGCCGCCACCCCGCCGATGAGCCAGACGGAGCCCGTCATCGGCAGGCCGAAGATGGTGTGCAGCGTGAGCGCGCCGGAGTAGAGCACCGTGGCGGTCGTCACCAGCACATAGATGACCACGGTGTACACCGCCATCAGCGCCCGCGCCGCCGCGTTGTAGCGGTACTCCAGATACTCCGGCATGGTGTAGATGCCCGCCCGCAGGAAGCGCGGCAGGAATACAAACGCCACCACCACCACGCCCACGGCCCCCGTCAGCTGCCAGTTGCCCACCGCGAGCCCCACGTTCCCCGCCCCCTGGCCCGCCATCCCCACGAACTGCTCCGTGGACAGGTTCGCCGCCACAATGGACAGCCCGATGAGCGGCCACGTCAGCCCGCGCCCCGCGAGGAAATAGTCCTCCCCCGTCGCGCCGCCGCTCCGGCTCTTGTACATGCTGAAGACGACCACAAAGCCGATGGCCCCGGCAAACGCCGCCAGATCAAACAGGCTCAGTTCCACGCGTCACCTCCCCCCGCGGCGGCCCCAGCCCCCGGCACTCCGCCGGACCGGCCCCTGCGGGAGTTCTAAAGGTACTCGAAACCCCGCCGCCGCCACAAGGGGAGTCTGGAGTCCGGAGTCTGGAGTCCGGAGTCCGGAGTCTGGAGTCTGGAGCGGCGGGGTGCCCGTCGGACAGGTCGGACAAGTCGGACAGGTCGGACGGGGCCGGAAGATCGGACCGATCGGTCGGATCCGTCGGATCGGTCCGATGAAAAAGGGTCCCTGCGCGCGCTCCGGGCATTCTCCGCCGCAGACACTGAGAGGCGGCTTTCGGGTATGATACCCATCGCTTTTATTGTTTCCAGAGTGTCCGGACGGGAAACCGCCCAAGCGGGGCGCTTTTTCACCCAAGAGAACAAGGATTTTTCTGTCATGGCCAAGCAGATGAGCACATTCCTGACCGTCGTGGGCGGCGGGCCGGGGGGCTATACGGCGGCGTTTCACGCGGCGGACCTGGGGCTGGAGGTGACGCTGGTGGACACGGAGCCGAACCCCGGGGGCACCTGCCTCTACCGCGGGTGCATCCCATCGAAGGCGCTCCTGCATGTGGCCAAGCTCATCAACGACACCCGCGAGGCCGCCGAGTGGGGGCTGGCGTTCGGCGAGCCGAAGATGGACCTGGACAAGGTCCGCAGCAAGACCCGGTCCGTGGTGGAGCAGATGACGGGCGGCCTCGGCCAGCTCTGCCGCGCCCGCGGCCTCAACCACATCCAGGGCAGGGCGGGCTTTTTGGACTCGAACACCCTGGCCGTCTTCCACAATGACGGCTCCGAGATCGTCCTGAAGACACAGCACACGATCATCGCCTCCGGCTCGCGGCCCGCGCTTTTCGGCCCGCTGATTGACTCCCACCGCCTCATGAACTCCACCTCCGCCCTGCAGATGGAGGAGATCCCGGAGACCCTGCTGGTCATCGGCGGCGGCTACATCGGCCTCGAACTCGGCTCCGTCTACGCCTCCCTCGGATCGAAGGTGACGGTGGTCGAGATGGCCGACGGCCTGCTGGCCGGGGCAGACCGCGACTTGGTAAAACCCCTGCACGTGCGGCTCCAGGCGCTCATGCACGAAATCCTGCTGGGAACCAGGGTCGCGGGGATGAAGGAGGAAAAGAACGGCATCCGGGTGACCTTGGAGGGGCCGGCGGTCGGCGATCCGTCGCGCCTGTTCGACCGCGTGCTGGTGTGCGTGGGCCGTAAACCCAACTCCAGCGGCCTCAACCTGTCCTCCACCGGCGTGACGGTGGACAAGAAGGGGTTCATCGGAGTGAACGCGCAGCGCCGCACCGCGGACCCCGCCATTTTCGCCATCGGCGACGTGGCGGGCGAGCCCATGCTGGCGCACAAGGCGTCGGCCGAGGGCCGCGTGGCCGCCTCCGTCATCGCCGGGAAACCGGCGGCCTTCGAGCCCCAGGCCATCCCCGCCGTGGTCTTCACGGACCCCGAACTGGCCTGGTGCGGCCTCACGGAGTCCGCCGCGGCCGCCGAAGGCCGCGCGGTGCACATCACCCGTTTCCCCTGGGCGGCCTCCGGACGCGCCACCACGCTGAGCCGCTCCGACGGCCTCACCAAACTCCTCACCGACCCGGACACCGGGCAGATCCTCGGCGTGGGCATCTGCGGCGCCGGCGCGGGCGAACTCATCGCCGAGGGCGTGCTCGCCATCGAGATGGGGGCCACCGCCGAAGATTTGGACATGACCATCCATCCCCACCCCACCCTCAGCGAGACGGTCATGGAGAGCGCCGCCGCCCTCTTCGGACTCAGCACCCACATCTACCGCCCCAAACGCGGTTAGAGCGGCCGCTCACCGTTATCACAAATTGCTTGATTTTCTCAGGCCGTGGTGATACGCTTAATGCGAAATTGCGGATGGGCAGTGCGTTTGGGAAGATGACAATAAGAGGTGCCCCGGGCACTCGGAAAGGACGGGTGGGGTATGAATAAGGGTTATTGGGCGGTTTCTGTTTTTTTCTTGACGGTGTTGGCGGCCCTTTTTAGCCAGGGGGCGGCCGCGAAGGAAATCCCGGTCCCGCAGGACGAGGGGATTCCCGGACTGTGCGAGGGCGTGGGCGCGTGCAACCGCCCGTGGATCACCAGCGGCAACGCCGATTGGTTGTTCCAGACGGCGGTCAGCCATGACGGGTGGAACGCCGTCCAGAGCGGCGATGTGTACGACAACCAGTCCTCCACGCTCCAGACGATGGTCACGGGCCCCGTGTCGGTCAGTTTCTGGTGGAAGGTCTCCAGCGAGGTTGATTACGATGTCTTGAGCTTCTCGGTGAACGGGACGCTGACTCACCAGACATCCGGTGAAGTCGACTGGACGAAGGAGACCGTGTCCCTCGACGCGGGCTCCAACCTCCTCACTTGGGTCTATACCAAGGACAGCGGATTATCCATTGGTGCCGATGCCGGGTGGGTGGACCAGTTTCTGGTGGTTGAAGCCGTGCCCCCGACGGGGTCCGTTGCGGTCAACGGCGGCGACGCCCGGACGCCCTCCGCGGATGTCACGCTCTCCCTCACTTACGACGACGGGGACGGGTCGGGCGTGTCGGGCATGCGGTTCAGCAACAACGGGTCCACCTGGTCTTCCTGGGAAAAACCCGCCGCCGCCAAGGCGTGGGCCCTCTCCCCGGGTGACGGCGTCAAGACCGTGCGCGCCCAGTTCCGCGACAAGGCGGGCAATGTCTCGGCCATTGCAGGCGATTACATCGCCGTGGACACGACGGCCCCCACGGGCGGGATGGTCATCAACGGCGGCCAGTCCGCAACGCAGGATCCCAACGTCACCCTGACCCTCGCCTGGGACGACGGGGACGGTTTTGGCGTGAGCCGGATGCGGTTCAGCAACGACGGGGCCACCTGGAGCCCCTGGGAACCCGTGGCAGCCACCAAGGCTTGGGCGCTGGCAGGCGCCACCCCGGGCCACTACACCGTGCGCGTGCAGTACCGGGACCGGGCCGGGCTTGTTTCCGACCGGTTTAGCGACTTCATCCGGCTTGACCCCTAGGACACGGCGGGCGGTCCGGCTCGGGACGGGAACGGGTGGGGCGTTTTCTTGACATGCCCGGGCGGACGGCGGGACACTTCCAAAAAGAGGGGCGGACAGCGCCCCCTGGGTTAGGTTTGAACCGGGCGCTTCGGCGCCAAGAAGGAATGTCGGGGATGTTTCCAAAAGCGGCACGGGTGAAATGGGTGTTTTCAGGGCTGACGGTCGCGCTGGCCTGCCTGTCGGCGATGGGCCAGGTGCCCGCCCCCTCAACGGTGGCGGACAACCTGCCGCCGGAAAAGCTGGCGATGATCGAAATGACCATCATTGACAGCCCCCCGACGCCCCCGGTGGGGTTTGACCGGCCGGCGGTGGATGTCAACAAGCTCGACAACAAGACAACGAACATCCTGACGGTGCCCACCTCCCAATGGACCTACGGATGCACCGCAACCTCGGCGGGCATGATTTTTGGCTACTACGACCGCAACGGGTACCCCAACATGTACACCGGGCCGACGAACGGCGGCGTGTGCCCCCTGACGGAACTGGGGCAGGGCGACAACCCCTCCTCCCCCCTCCCCGGCGCCTGCTCCATCATCGCCACAATGAACGGCTTCGACGGGCGTACCACCCCCGGCCATGTGAACGACTACTGGATTTCCCTTGACTCCGAAGGCCCCGACCCGTGGGAGAGCGGCGGCACGGAACACACCTGGGGCGACTGCACGGCGGATTACATGGGCACCAACCAGTGGAAATGGGACACGGACGCGGACGGCACAAAGGATTTCAACACGGACGGGAGCACGCTTTACTGGTCCGCCGGTTCCGGCGCGAAGTTGTACGACTACATCCCCCTGGCATCGTACGGGCTCCCGCAGACCGAGGCCTGCCACGGGATGAGGCTGTTCGCCGAGTCGCGGGGATACACGGTGCTCGAGAACTACACCCAGAAGGTGGACGCCCTGTACACGGGCGGGTTCTCCTTTGCCGACTACAAGACCGAGATAGACAACGGGTTCCCCGTGATGCTTCATGTCGTGGGGCACACCATGGTCGGCGTGGGCTATGACGACAGCACGACCCCCGGCACCGTCTACCTCCACGACACCTGGGACAACTCGGTCCACAGCATGGACTGGGGCGCCAGCTATAGCGGCATGGCCATGCAGGCCGTGACCATCATCCATCTGGCGGGGGTGGATCCGGGCTCCCTTCAGGTCACCCTTTCGCCGCCGGAAGCCGTGGCGGCGGGGGCCAAATGGGCGCTCGACGGCGGCGCGTGGCAGGATTCCGGCGCGACCCTGACAGGGGTTGCGGCTGGCATACACACCGTCTCCTTCCAGTCTGTGGCCGGATGGGACACCCCGAACAGCCAGACGGTGGTCGTCAACAGCAACCAGCTGACCACCGCAACGGGGGCCTACTTCCACCTGTGCGAGGGGGTGGGCGCGTGCAACCGCGAGTGGACGAACGCGGGCGACGCGTCCTGGTTCCTCCAGACCGCGGTCAACCATGACGGCTGGAATGCCCTCCAGAGCGGCGGTGTGGGGGACAACGGGGCGTCGTCGGTGCAGACGACGGTGACCGGCCCCTGCACGGTCAGCTTCTGGTGGAAGGTGTCCAGCGAGGAAGACTGGGACTTCCTGATCTTCTACGTCAACTACAGCGTCAACGAGGAAATCTCCGGGGAGGTGGGCTGGGCCCAGGTGACCGTGGACCTGCCCGCAGGGGAGAACATCCTGTCCTGGGCCTACAACAAGGACGAGAGTTTCTCCGAAGGCGACGACGCCGGGTGGCTGGACCAGTTTGTCGTGAGTGAGACCACGCCCCCGACGGGGTCCGTCGTGATCAACAGCGGCCAGTCGTACACCACCAGTCCGGACGTGCTGCTTTCCCTCACCTACGATGATGGCGACGGGTCGGGCGTGTCGGGCATGCGGTTCAGCAACAACGGGTCCACCTGGTCCTCCTGGGAGAAGCCCGCGGCCGCCAAGGCCTGGACCCTTCCGGCGGGCGACGGGTACAAGACCGTGCGGGTGCAGTTCCGCGACAAGTCGGGCAACGTCTCGGCGCGGTACAGCGACTACATCCTGCTGGACGCCGCAGCCCCTACGGGCAGCATCCTCATCAACGGCAACCAGTCCGTGACCGCGAGCCAGAATGTCACCCTGAACCTCACCTGGGACGACGGCACGGGCTCGGGCGTGAGCCGGATGCGGTTCAGCAACAACGGGTCCACCTGGAGCGCCTGGGAGACCGTGGCCGCCACCAAGGCATGGACCCTGGCCGGAAGCGCCCCGGGCTACTACACCGTGCGCGCGCAGTACCGCGACCGCGCGGGCCTGGTTTCCGAACGGTGCAGCGACTACATCCGCCTGGCCCCGTGAGCGTCTGAAGACATCCGTTTCTTGCCGCCCCGGCTCCCGCGAGCCGGGGCGGCTTTTTCCGCCGCGCGCCCCTTGACAATCTTGGCGCGGCGGCGGGATGATGGGGACGGAACGGACGGCCCCCGGCTTCCGGGATGCCCAGGGAGAACGGTATGAAGGCGCTGGTTTTCGACGGGGCGTTGCGCGTGGAGGAGCTGCCCGCACCCGAGCCGGGGCCGGGTGAGGCGCTGGTGCGCGTGCTCTCCGCGGGGGTCTGCAACACGGACCTCGAAATCTGCCGCGGCTACATGGATTTCCACGGCGTGCTCGGCCACGAGTTTGTCGGCGTGGTGGAGAAGACCCCCACCCGCGCCCTCGAGGGGAAGCGGGTCGTCGGCGAGATCAACTGCGTCTGCCACCGCTGCGAGTGGTGCCGCATGGAAATGTTCCACCACTGCGCCGCCCGCACCGTCCTCGGCATCGCCGGACGGCCCGGCGCCTTCGCCGAATACCTCACCCTGCCGGAGGAGAACCTCCACCCCGTCCCCGGAAACATCCGCGACGACGTGGCGGTGTTCACCGAGCCCCTGGCCGCCGCCTTCCGCATCCTGGAACAGGTCGCCGTCGGCCCGGCGGACCGGGTCGTGGTGCTGGGCGACGGCAAACTGGGCCAGCTTGCCGCCCAGGTGCTGGCGACCCGCACCCGCAGCCTCGTCTGCGCGGGGAGGCACCGGTGGAAGCTGGACCTGCTCGCCGCGCGGGGGATCGCGGTGGCGGGGGAGGATGAGCCCGTGGCCCCGGGGGCGGACCTCGTGGTGGAGGCGACCGGAAAACCGGAGGGGCTGGCCCGCGCCCTGGAACTCGTGCGCCCGGAGGGCGCCATTGTCCTCAAGTCCACCGTCGCCGAGACCATCCCCCTGGCCTCCGTGCTGGCGGTGGTGAACGAGGTGCGGATTCTCGGGTCACGCTGCGGGCCGTTCCGTCCGGCGCTCTCGGCCCTGGCCGCCGGGGAGATCGAGGTGCGCCCCATGATCACCGAGGCGTATGATCTTGCGGAAGGTGTCACCGCCCTGGCCCGCGCCCGCGACCCGGGCGTGATGAAGGTCCTGTTGCGCATGTGACGCGGCCCGCGGACCGGCACCCGAAAGGCGCCGCCGGTCCCAAGACCAAGGAGTCGGAGATGTTGGACAAATTCCCCACGAGGCGCACGTTTCTGGCCGGGGCGGGCACGGTCTTGGCGGCGTTCGCCGCCGCCCAGGAGGACACGGCGTCAAAGGGCCCGGCGCGCCCGGTGGACCCCCGGCGCGGCGACCCCGCCGAGAAGCCCGGGGCCGCGGGCAGCCAGCGTCTCGCGCCGGCCCAGCTCCAGGCGTGGGAGAAGCTGGGCTACGGCATGTTCCTGTGCTTTGGCATGAGCACCTTCGTGCAGAACGAGCTGCCCTCCGGCGCGGACCCCGCACCGGTCTACGCCCCGGACAAACTGGACGTGGACCAGTGGGTCTCCGTCGCCCGCGACGCGGGCATGAAATACGCCGTCCTCACGGCGAAGCACGTCGCCGGCCACTGCCTGTGGCCGTCGGACCACACGGACTACTCCGTGAAGAACAGCGGCGACACGACGGACGTGGTGGCGAAGTTCGTGGAGGCCTGCCGCGCCTGCGGCGTGCTCCCGGGCATCTATTACTGCTCCTGGGACAACCACCACCGCTTCAGCAGCCGCACCCCCTCCGACGGCGGGGAGCCCGCCTACACCACCTCGCTCTACCAGGACTTCCAGACCGCGCAGGTCACCGAGCTGCTCACCCGCTACGGGGCCTTCGCCGAGGTGTGGATTGACATCCCCGGCGTGCTTGGCCGCGGCTACCGCACCTTCCTCTACAACCACATCGCGTCGCTCCAGCCGACCGCGCTGGTCATGATGAACAGCGGCATCTCCACCCAGGAGACCTACGACGCCGCCTACGCGTGGCCGTCCGACCTGGTCGCCATCGAGCGCCGTCTCCCCGCCGAGGGGGGCTTCCAGAAGCTCCGCGAGATCGAGGGGAAGACCTACTACCTGCCCGGCGAAGTCTGCGACCCCATAGGCAAGGAGTGGTTCTGGGTTGAGGGCGACGCCCCCCGCCCCGACGAAGAGCTGGCCGCCCAGTACAGGGCCTGCCGCGACCGCGGCGTGAACCTGCTCCTCTCCGTGCCCCCCGACAAACACGGCGTCATCCCGGAGGAGTCCATCCAGGCCCTCACGCGCCTGAGGCAGAACGCGGGCATCTGAGGGGCGTCAGGAGAAGTCGGCGCGCCAGACATGCGCGGCGCGCTTCGCCATTTCCTCTTGGCGCCGGTTGATCAACGGCAGCGTCCACTCATTGGGCGCCATTTTGGCCAGCGCCTTCGCGGAGGCATACTCGCTTTCCTGGTATCCCCCCACTTTTTCGGGATACGGGCGGTTTCCGATATTCCTGTTGATATGGGACTCCAGAAGAACCAGATTTCCCAGCCGATAGACGGCACCTTTCCCCTCCTCTTGAGATATGGCCTCGTCCCAATCGGCCGGAGCATTCTCCGGGAAGATGTGTTCAATGGTCGCGGGGTCCGTCTCATGGTCGCATGCACGCCCGGAGGCGTCGGCTTCCAGTTTGCTCAGAATGTACTTGGTCAGCGTCTTTTTCTGTCCCTGTGTCGGAATGGACAATGTGGCGAAGGCCTGCACAAAGCGCCCATCCTCCACATAGACGGGCTTCAGCCGTTCAAACACCGCCGAAGGGGTCGGCGCGTCCCCCGTCAACAGGGCCTTGGCTGCGGCGTGGCTGACAGGCTCCAGCGCGTTGGTGTTCAGCCCGGAAACCACTGTGTAGCGAAAGATGACAACGCTGACCAGCCGGAGAACGCGGACGAAATCGGCGGGGGGGAACTTCTCCCAGGCGGCGAACAGCATGGGCGTCAACTGCCGCGACTTGAAGAGCTTCAACTCCCGAATGGGGAGCTTCGCGCCCGGATTTTCCTGCCAGAACCCGTGATGAGGGTCCGAAAGGGCGGCAAAAAGCTCCGCGCGGGCCTCCAGGGCGTCCATGAGGCCGAAGACGTCCTCCTTGCTGGACACACTGTCCCGGACAATCTTGAAAAGCCGCTGCTTGCGGATTTTTGGGTGCTCGCACAGCAGGTGATACCGGAGGAATTCGGGAAAGTGCTCCGCCCTGACGGTTTCGAGGAGAGACTGCCATCGGCGCTCAAGCATCTTCTTGTCGGCCGGGGCGTTAACGCGCGAAAACAGGTAATTCTTCAGGAGGTCGGTGGAGGAAAGCTCCAAACCGCGGGCGTTCAGCGTCTCGAAGACCGTGTAGGCGTTGAATTCGTTGTCCACCTTGATCAGGATGAACAGAAGCTGGCGGGCCACCGTCTCGCTCAGGAGGGCGGCAAGCTGCTCCCCCTTGGACGACATGTCCCGGTCTTCCCCCATCTTCGCGCGGTAATAGGTGAAGCATTTCCAGAGCAGCGCGTTTGATTTCGGCAGCCCGCGGGGATTGACGGGGGTGCGCAACTGCACGAGATA
This sequence comes from Candidatus Hydrogenedentota bacterium, assembly GCA_012730045.1. Classification (NCBI taxonomy): domain Bacteria; kingdom Pseudomonadati; phylum Candidatus Hydrogenedentota; species Candidatus Hydrogenedentota bacterium. The sequence goes on from JAAYBR010000138.1 coordinate 97,268, forward strand.
GTCCTGAAAGAAGCCGTTGTCCGTGTGGTTGAGATTCAGCTTGCTGCTTTCCACCAGGGACGCCGGATCCTTTTCACCTATGAACCGCTTGCGCAGTTCCGTCATGCGCTCCCGGTTGTCTCCTGCGTCAACGCCCGCGTCCACAAGGCGCTGCAGCGACGCCAGCACCGCAAGGCCAAGAATGGTGAGCGTTGCCAGCCGTTGCTGGCCGTCAATGATGAGAGACTCGCGGTCCCCCATTGTCTGCACCACCACGGCACCCATGTAATGGCGGTCGTCCGGACGGCCCCTCATGTCGAGAATGTCATTCCACAAGTCCTCCCACTGCTCCTCCTCCCAGGAATAGTCGCGCTGGGCGGGGGGGACACTGTAGGTCTTTCCGTTGCCGAGAAGGTCCAGGAAATTCACGGTGCTGGTGTTTAGAAGAAAAGCTCCTGCCATCTGTGGTCTCCAAAGGGTTTCCTCTCCGTTTCCGGGGAAACAGAAACCGCGCCCCATTATACAGCCTTGCCCTGCGCGGAGATGCGGTGGGGGTTTCTGGAGCTACCCCTGGCGGGGGGGCTGGGGCTTCATGACGCAGCGCCCCTCGAAGGCCACGCCCTCCTGGATGCTGATGCGGGGGGCGCAGAGGTCGCCGGTGACGCGGCCGCCCGTCCTGACCTCGATGCGGTCCTCGGCGGTCACGGTGCCGCGCACCTCGCCGCTGATGATCACCTGCCCGGCCGTCACGTCGCCCAGGATGCGCCCGTCGGGCAGCAGGACAACGCTGTCGTTGCTGGAGACGCCGCCCTCCACCGTGCCCTCGATGCGGATGGTGCCCTTGGCCCGGATCTCGCCGCCGACGGCGGTGCCGGGGCCGAGGATGGTCGCCACATGGTTCTCGTTGTAGGTCTTGGACTTGCGGGTGTCAAGCATGGGGGGTCACTTCGAGAGGTAGCGCGCGGGGTTGACGGGCGCGCCCTTCACATGCACCTCGTAGTGCAGGTGGGCGCCCGTGCTGCGGCCCGTGGTGCCGACGCGGCCGATCACCTCGCCGCGCTTCACGGTCTGCCCGGGTTTCACGTCCATCTTGGAAAGGTGGGCGTACAGGGTGGCCATGCCGTCCCCGTGCTCGATGACAACCTTGTTCCCGTAATCGCCGTCGTACCCCGCCTCCACCACCTTTCCGGAGGCCGTGGACATCACGGAGGTGCCGTGGCGCGCGGAGATGTCTATGGCGCTGTGGCGGCTCACGCGGCGGTTGAACGGGTCCATGCGGTAGCCGAAGGTGGACGTGATGCGCCCCACGCCCCGGGCCAGCGGCCATCCGGCGGGCATGCGGGACACCCGCTCCAACTGCGCGTTCATGTCGCTGACCAGGTCGCCCAGGCTCCGCGCGCGCAGGCTGATCTCCTGCAGCAGCAGGTCCGCCGTCGGGCGGGAGACGCCGTAGATGAGGCAGGGGACCTGGGGGCCCCGCGGGGCCGCCGGCATCGCCGCAAAGCCCGCGCCGCCCGCCACGCCGCCCTTGCCGTTGCCCGGCGCGGGGAGCGCGGTGGCCGGCTGCGGCGCGCGCGGGGCGATCCCCGTGATGCTGCGCGCCTTGGCCTCCATCTCGTACAGGTCGTTCAGCGCCGCCGTGATCGTGCCGATGCTGGCCTCATACTCCGCCCGGAGACGGGTCTCCACCTGACGGATTTCGTCGCGGCTGGGGCCGGAGGGCTGCGCCTCCGCGGGGGTGTTCGCCTTTTGCAGCTCCAGCGACCGGTTGGCCTGGCGCAGCAGCTCGGCGCGCTGTGACAGCTCGCCCTGGCGCTGGTAATAGAAGGCGGAGACAAAGCTCAGCGCCACCAGAAAGACGGCGGGCACCCAAAAATGGAGGTTGGAGACGGTCAGGACGCGTGTCTCCCCCGGGGTCTGGGGGATGAGCATGACTGTCCACTTCTTGATCACCAAGATTCGCCTCTGGTTTTCCCTTGAATCCGGAGCGCCGCCATGACAGCCCCATGGTCGGCGCATTCTCTCGCCGTTGACCGCCGTTACTATACCGCGTCGGCCCCGCGTGGTTCCCTTCCACGAACGGCTTGACTATAGCATGCCCCGCCCGCCATGTCAACCCCTGGCGGGGCCGGGCGACGCATTCTGCGCAAATCAATAAATCCCGGCGCATCCAAAGCCGGGCGTCACTTCTGGGTGATGTCGTAGCACCCCAGCGCGTCCCCGTGCCGGAGGTAGAGGCGGCCGTTCGCGATGACCTGGTGCGCCCAGTGCTCCCGGTCGCCGAAGGCCACGGTGAACTTCCCGGCGGGCTGGAACCCCTCGCGGGACGGCTTGAACAGCACGACCTCGCCGCTCTTCGGCCCCTCGTAGGAGTAGATCATGCCGTCGGCCAGGATCAGGTTGGCCTGGCGGATGGCCTTGTCGTCCCAGAGCATCTTGCCCGTCTCCCAGTCGAGGCAGACGAGGCGTCCGCCCGACCGGTGGTGGGAGGTGCCGAAGATCGCGCCCTCGGCCAGCACCACCCCCTGATGCTGGCAGTCCAGCTCCGTGTCGGTCCAGCGGACGGTGAAGGAGGAGGCGTCGGGGGACAGTTCCAGCAGGCCGCCGCCGGACTTGTAGCCCGCGACGTAATAGACGCAGCCGTTGTGGTAGAGCGGCGTGTTCGGGTGGACGTCCCAGTCCGTGGGGTGGGGGTGCTTCCAGAGCAGGGTGCCCGAGTCGGCGTCCACGCAGATCACGAACTTGCTCGTCAGGGTGAGGATAATGCGGCGGCCGTTGTGGGTGACGAGCGCGGGGCCGCAGTACGAGGTCATGTCTGTGAGCCCCTGAGTGACCCAGACCGTGTCGCCGGTCCTCTTGTCCAGGGCCGCCATCACGGCGTTCTCGCCGCCGGGGGTGCAGATCACGCGGTCGCCGTCCACCAGCAGGTTCTCCGACAGGTCCCACTCCGTCAGCGGCCCCTTGAACCGCTCCAGGATGTTCACCTTCCACGCGACAGCCCAGGACGGAATGTCCACGCAGGCCAGCTCGCCGAGGGAGGTGAGGACGAAGAGCCGGTCGCCGTCGAGCGTGGGGGTGCCGCGCCCGCCGGGGGCCTGGTCCTTGGTGGTCTCGGTGCCGTAGGGCAGGCGGCGCAGCTCCTTGCCGTCCAGGTCCAGCTCGAAGACGTGGCTCATCTGGCCCTCCAGCGTCCCCGTCAGGTAGATGCGGTCGCCCCGCACGACGGCGGAGGAGTACCCCACGCCGAAGCCGGTCGCCGTCCACAGCAGGGGCGGCCCGCCCTCGGGCCACGAGGCCATGAGCCCCGTCTCGCCGGGGAAGGCGCCGTCGCGGTTGGGGCCGCGGAAATTCAGCACATCGCCCGCCGGGGCCAGGGCGCAGACACACAAGACCAGCGCCGGGAAAAGCGCCCAGCCGGTGCGGAAAGCCTTCATGGGGTGGGGGTCTCCTTGTCGTTCGCGGCGGTGCCTTCCGGCGCGCCGGGGTTAACGGCAGTGGCGGGCAGGCCGTTGACACTCAGGGCGGCGCCGTCCCAGGCCGCCGCAATGGCCTGTCCCATGACGTTCGCCTCCACCTTCCCGTCGGTGTAGGCGTACTTCACCGTGATGCCGCCCGGGGCATGGGGCGAGACGTCGCCCCCCTCCACCCGGAGCCGGTCCCGGTCCAGAAAGGTGACCTTCAGGTCGCCCAGGGTCCACTGCGTGCCCACCAGTTTCCGGTGGACCGGATCCTCCGGCAGCGCCACGGGCGCGGGCGCGGGCTCCGGGGCGGGGGCCACGGCCGGGGGCTTGGGCGCCGGCGTGGGCGCGGGGGCCGGATCCGAGCCGCCGCATCCGGCCATCACCACGGCGCACAGGGCCAGCAGGGCCGCCGTCCGCGCTGAAAACCATCGTGTCATGGGGGGTGTTCTCCGGAAACCGGGGGCGTCAGGCCTGGCCCCGGGCGGCCTTTTCCTCAGCCTTGATCCTGTTCCAGGAGGCGACCGCCTCCTCGGAGGTGGCCGCCTTCGTCTTGTCAAACACATGGGCGTGGCGGCGCACCATTTTCTCATGGGCCGCCGCCAGGGCGTCCTTCAGCGTGAACCGCCCCTCCGCCTCCGCCGCCGCCGCGCTCGAAAGCAGCACAAACAGGGCGTCGCCGAATTCCTCCGCCGCGTGCGCGGCGGAGGAAGTCTCCAGCGCCTCCACATACTCCCCCGACTCCTCCCCGGCATACCGGGCAAAACTCACCGCCGTCTGCTCGCGGTCCCACGGGCAGCCCTCCGGCGACCGCAGAAACCGCGTCAGCGCCGCCAGCGCGGCAAACCATTCCGTCTCCGTTTCAGGCGTCTTGTCAATATGGGGAAGGGGGGGCATGGGGGGAGTTTCCTGGGCTGCGGCCTCGACTCCCCCCATGATACCCGAGCCGTCCGCCCCCGGGCAAAGCGGCGCGCCCCGGAGGAATCCGGGACGCGCCGCAGGGGGGCCTTTTTCTCTTATCCGGCGTAGGGGAGCTCGAAGGCGTAGCTGCCGCCGCCGCAGCGGATCACCGTCTCGCCGCTTTCGGCGCGGATGCTCTGGCCGAAGACGGCGACGGCGGGCTGGCCGCCCTCGGTGACGGTGTCGGGGGCGTCGGTGGGCAGGCAGATGACGGCGTCGGTGTTCTGGGGGATGACCACGGTCAGGCGCATTTTGCCGCCGTCGAGTTTCCAGTCGCTGACGATCTCGCCGCGGATGCAGCGGTGGGCGAGGCGGGCGGACGTGAGGCCGCCGCCGGGGCGCGGGCGCACCTGCACGGTGCGGAAGGCGGTCTGGAGCGGCGCGATGCCCGCGACGTGGCTGTACATGAACTCGCCGACGGCGCCGAAGGCGTAGTGGTTGAAGGAGTTCATGCCGGGGTCGGCGAAGCCCTGTTCGGGCGTCCAGCCGTTCCACCGTTCCCACATGGTGGTCGCGCCGAGGGTCACCTGGTAGAGCCAGGAGGGGTAGGTCTTGTTCATCAGGAGCCGGTAGGCAATGTCCTCCTTCCCCGCGGCGACCAGCGCGGGCAGGAGCCGGGGCGTGCCGATGAAGCCCGTGGCCAGGTGATGGTCAAAGCGCACGACCTCGGCCTCGAAGTGTTTCGCCGCGTCCGCCCGCTTCTCTTCGGGCAGCAGGTCGAACGCGAAGGCCAGGGCGTAACCCGTCTGGCTGCTTTCGAGGATCGTGCCGTCGTCGGACACGAAGGCTTTAATAAAGGCGTCGCGGATGCTCGCGTAGAGCTCGGCGTAGCGCGCGGCCTCCTCGTTGCGCCCGATGACGCCGGCCATCTCGGACATGATGCGGGCCAGGTACGCGTAGTAGGCCGTGCAGATGACCTCGTCCTTCGCGCCGCCGCCGAGGTTCAGCCAGTCGCCGAAGCCCAGGTCCTTGCGGATGTGGTCCGCGCTGGTGCGCGTCAGGAAGTCCATGCCCTTGACCAGGTTGTCAAAGTGGCGCTCGATGACCCGCGTGTCGCCGTAGAACCGGTGCATGAGGTACGGGCAGATCATGGCCGCGTCGCCCCAGGCCACCGCGCCCGCGCCGATGCCGACGTCCGGCGAGACGTGGGCGAAGCTGCCGTCCTCATGCTGGGAGTCCTGCACGAGGTCCACGAGCCACTTGGTGTGGAACGCGCCGATGTCGGCGGTGTACAGCGCCGTGGGCATGAAGAACTGGGCGTCGCCGGTCCAGCCGAGGCGCTCGTCGCGCTGCGGGCAGTCCGTGGGCGCCTCCAGATAGTTGCCCTTCTGGCCCCAGACGATGTTGCTGGCCAGTTTGGTGAGCAGCGGGTCGGAGGCCTCGAAGACCGCCGCGCGCGGGATGTCGTTGTGGAGGACGACGCCGATGACCTGCTCCGGCGCGGGCGGCGCGGCCACGCCGGTGATCTCCACGTACTGGAAGCCGTGGAACGTGAAGGCGGGCTCCAGCGTCACGGGGCCGTCGGCGGCGACGGTGTACTGGTCCGTGGCGCGCGCGCTGCGCAGGGCCACGGTGTACAGCATGCCGTCGTCCTGGAGGCGCTCGGCGTGGCGCACGGTCACCGTGTCGCCCGCCTTGCCGGTCAGGGTGATGCGCGGCCAGCCGACCAGGTTCTGCCCCATCTCGTAGACGTAGACGCCGGGCTGCGGCTCCGTCATGGACTTCGCGGTGATGGTTTCGATGGCGCGGACCGGGTTGGCCGGGTAAGCCTGCACCGCCGCCTTCACCTCCGCGCGCGGCGTCACGGCGACGGGCTTCCACGCCGCGTCGTCGAGGCCGGCCGCGTCCCAGCCGGGCAGCGCCTTGCGCAGGTCGCGCGTCTCGCCCATGAGCAGGTCGGCGGCGCGCACCTCGCCGTAGGCGGCCTTCCAGGAGCCGTCCGTCACGACGCGCTCCGTCGTGCCGTCGGCGTACTCGATCTCAAGCTGCGCCATGAAACGCGGCTCGGTGCCGTAGACGCCCCGGCCCCGGTTGCCCACATGCCCGGCGTACCAGCCGTCCGCAAGGATCGCGCCCCAGGCGTTGGCCGCCCCCGGCGCCACGAGACCCGTCACATCGTAGGTGTTGCAATAGACGCGCTTGTTGTAGTCCGTCCAGCCGGGGGCGAGCTGCACGTCGCCCACGCGCTGCCCGTTCAGGTGCGTCTCATAGATGCCCAGGGCCGTCGCGTAGAGGGTGGCCCGCTTCACGTCGCCCTTCACCGCGAACTCCCTCCGGAGGTACGGCGCGGGCGGCAGGTACATGTCCTTGCCGAAGAGCGGCCCCCACGGCTTGCCGGGATAGGCCTCCACCTCCTGCGCCGCCGCCCATTTCCCGTCGTCAAACGCCGCGCCGCGCCAGCCCTCGCCCGGCTGCTCGTTTGCCGCCTTCCACGTCTTGTCCGTGAGGATGGACAGCATCGAGCCGTCCTCCAGCGTCACGTCCAGCGTGGCGATGAAGCCCGCGTTCCCCTGGGCGTTCTCCACCTCCACGGCGAACTGGTTTTCCCCCGGCTTCACGAGGGCCGTCACGTCGAACTCATACCGCTTGCTGTGGCTCTGGATGGGCTCCTCCCCCCGGCCCACCCGCCCGCCGTTCAGGTTCACCCGCGCGCCGTTGTCCGCCGTCGCGCACAGCGCCGCCTTCACGATCTTCGCGCCCTGCGGCACCGTGAACCCCTTGCGCAGCCACCGCTTCCCCGACGGGAACGCCTCCGGCGCGACCCCTTCGGGGTACCAGATCCAGAAGCCGCCGGTGTAGGGGTCCCGGGGGACCGCCTCGTCCTCCGCCGGGGCGTCATGGCCGATCCACTCCGCCGACCAGTCCTCCGGCGCGAGCAGGCCCATGCTGAACCGCGCCGGGGCGCTCCAGTCCGAAGGCTCCTCCTGCCCCCGCGCCCACACGCGCACCTTCCAGAAGCACTGTGTCCGCGACACCAGCGCCTTGCCGCCGTAGGGGACGAGCACCGACTCGCCCGAGACCACCTTCCCGCTGTCCCACAGCGTGCCCTCATCCCGCGCCAGCGCCGCCTCCGAGTCCGCCGCAAGGATCTGGTACGCCGCCTGGTACAGGCCGCGCCCCTCCCCCGTGAGGATCCATGTGAGCCGCGGCGCCGTCTCGCCGATCCCCGCCGGGTCCACCCGATACTCGCACTTCAGCTCCGCCGGGGCCAGCGGCCCCGCCGCCCAGGCGCCCGCCGCCGCGCACACGGCCAGACAAACCACGCAACCAAGCGTCCGTTTCATGGAAACCTCTCCCGTTCGGCGGCCACCCGCCGGATGCAGCCCAACACCGGCCGGAAACCCGGCCCCCGCCGATTGTAGCAACCCCGCCAGGGAAGCGCAACGGAGAAGAAGGACCCCGCACGTAGACGCGCCATCTTGGCGCGTTCTTAGGCCTTTGGTTGGCCCAAAGAACGCGGCAGGATGCCGCGTTCCCCTCGTTCCCAAGTAAAAGGTTGGAACGAGGGAACCCGTTAGAGCCGGGGGTCCACCGGCTCGCTTTCCAGGGCGAGAACCCCGAAGCAGCACTCGTGCACGCGGCGCAGGGGCTCCCCTCGCACAAAGCACTCCAGGGACTCGACACCCAGGGCGAATTCCCGAAGCGCGAGCGAGCGCTTCGCCGAAAGCCCCCGGGCGCGCAGGCGCTCCAGGTTTTCGGGGAGGGTGTATTCCGGCCCGTAGATGATGCGCAGGTATTCCCGGCCCCGGCATTTGACGGCGGGCTGCAGCAGTCCCCGCTTTCCCGTGGCGATGAAACTCAGGGGCTTGACCACCATGCCCTCGCCGCCCGCGCCGGTGAGGGACTCCCACCACGCGATGGCCTCCCCGCGGCTTCCCTCATCCGACAGATCCACCACCCGGTACGGCGTGCTGATGAGGAGACCGTCCCCCTCCCCGCAGAAGCGGGCCAACGCCTCCATGTGCCACACATGGTCCCTGTCCACATGCACGGCGCCTTCGGTGGCCAGCAGGTGGAACGGGGCAATCCGGAAGTCATCCGCCGAACCGACCGTCCAGCAGTACTGCCGGTAGGCGTCCACATAGCGTCCTGCGGCTTCGGCGCGCGCGCGCGTTCTTTCGGTCAACGCATCCGTGTCCAACCCCCGGGCCTGCGCTTTTTCGAGCGTCTCCAGCGCCGCGCTCAGCGCCGCACGGGACGCGGTCCCAACCGGGGCGTACTGGCTCTTCAGGAGCTCCTGGGCCTTTGCCGACCAGGGCATCAGCTCACAGTCCAGACAAGCCCAGTCGGTTCGAACCTCCTCCCAGAAACCCGCCGCATCCATGGCCCGGCGGAGACGCGCAAGCAGCTCCGACTCCAGGCCGGCGTTCTGAAAGAACGGACGCCCGGTGCGGGTAAGCAGGACTCCGGCGGGCGATGAGCCCCGCACGCCGAAACGGTGAAGCGCCGCCTGTTCATCCCTGCACACGATGGCGACACACCGCGACCCCATGTGCTTCTGCTCGCAGACCACGCGGTCCACCCCGGCCGACGAGTAATAGCCCAGCGCCTCGGCGGGATGCTCGAGCATGCCCGGCTCCTTGGATGTCTCGCAGGGCGACATGGTCGGAGGCAGGTAAATGAGCCACTTGGGATTGGCGGCAAACCGGCTCATGGCCTCCAGGGCGGCCACGGAAAACTCCTCGCGGATGATGACCTGGCTCTGCAGACGGGTGGAGATGATGCGCTTTCCAGACACATCCTCGAAGTCCAGGATGTCGTCGTGTGTCTGCTGGGCGGAGAGTCCCTCGGCCTGCGGAGAGGTCAGTGGACGGACGGGCTCGCAGTACATCCTGGCCGCCGGGACCGAGAGCACTTCGCCCTCGGGATACCTCAGCGCGGTGAGCCGTCCGCCAAAAACGCAGCCCGTGTCTATGTTCACGGTCCGGTTCAGCCATTGCGGCTCCGGCGTGGGGGTATGGCCGTACACAACCAGGGCCTTCCCGCGGTATTCGGCCGCCCAGTTGTGCCGGACGGGGAGGCCGAACTCGTCCGTCTCGCCGGTGGTCTCGCCGAACAGGGCGAAATCGCGCACCGCGCCGGAGCCCCGGCCCTGCATCTCCTCCTTCATGCCCGCATGCGCGACAACCAGCTTTCCGTCGTCGAAGACGTAATGGCTCACCAGCCCGTCCAGAAACTCGGCCGCCTCCCGGCGGAATTCGGGGATCTCCGCCTCCAACTGCTCCAGTGACTCCGCCAGGCCGTGCTTGATCTGAACGTCCTGTCCGAAGAGCTTCCGCTTGAGCTTGATGTCGTGGTTTCCAGGAACGCACAGGCCGGCACCCTGCGCGGTCATGTCGATGGCCAGTTTCAGCACCTTTGGCGTCTTCGGCCCGCGGTCCACGAGGTCGCCGAGAAACACCGCCCGTCTGCCCTCGGGCGGTGTCACCACATACCGCCCCTCGGGGGTTTCCGTGACGACATACCCCAATTGGGCGAGCAACGCAACCAGTTCGTCAAAACACCCGTGAATGTCCCCGACGAGGTCGAAGGGGCCCGCCTCGTTCCTTCGGTTGTTCCAGAGCGGCTGCCGCTCAAACTCCGCCGCCGCCACCTCCTCCACCGTCTGGAGGTGCGTGATGTGGCGGAATCCCTCCGGCTTGAGGGAGCGCCGCGACTGGCGGAGTTGCTTGGCGTGGCGCAGAACCACGGACTCCCGCAACTGCCGGTCCGTGCGCTGGCGGTTGTGCTCCAGGCAGACCTTGTCCGGCAGGTCCAGCACCACCGCGACCGGGATGACGTGATACCGGCGCGCGAGTTCCACAAGCTGTTTCCGGGACTCCGGGAGCACGTTGGTCGCGTCAATCACCGTCAGCTTCCCGGCGGCCAGGCGCTTCGCGGCGATGAAGTACAGCACGTCGAAGGCGTCCTTCGTGGCGTCGAGACTGTTCTCATCGTCGCTCACCAGGGCGCGGCAGGCGTCCGATGAGAGGATTTCCGTGGGCTTGAAGTGGCGGCGGGCGAAGGTGGATTTTCCGGAACCGGAAGCGCCGATGAGCACCACCAGGGAAAGTTCGGGGATGCTAATCTTCACGGGTGAACACCCCCATCTGCGTCGGGGCGCCGACGGCGCCATCCTCCGGCCCCACAGGGGCAAAGCGAACCCCGTAGCCGTTTCGTTCGGCTGTGCCGCGCGCCCACTCCTCAAACTGGGCGCGGGTCCACTCAAACCGGTGGTCCTTGTGGCGGAACTGTCCCCCGGGCAGGGTCTCAAACTTCACGTTGTATTCCGAGTTCGGCGTTGTCAGCACCACTGTCCGGGGGCGGGCAAACTCGAACACCACGCGCCCGAAGGCCTCCAAACGCGCCTCGTCCAGGTGCTCGATCACCTCCACCACCGCCGCCGCGTCATATCCCTCCAGACGGCGGTCGCGGTATGTCAGCGACCCGTGCAGCAGCGTCACACGGTCCCGCTGCCGCTCGGCCATTCGTTCCAGACGCAGCCTCTCCTGCGCGCGCTCCAGCGCGCGGTGGGAGACATCCAGCCCCACGACCTCCTCGAACTGGCGCTCCTTGAACAGCTCGCGGAGCAGCTTTCCCTCGCCGCAGCCCAGGTCAAGGACGCGCTTCGCTCCGGACCCCAGAAGCGCCTCCACCACGGCGCGCAGGCGCAGTTCGTTGAGGGAAACGGCCCGCTCAATCTCCGCCTCCTCCTGCTCCCGCATGGCCGTGGTTTCGTCCGGATCCTCCGCGTCCTCCTCGGTCAGTCTCGCCAGGGTCTCCCGGACAAGCCGCCGCTGGTGTCTAAGGTAGCGCCGCGTGATCTGGTCGCGCTCGGGATGGCCGGCAAGCCACCCCTCCCCGTGCCGCAGAAGCTTCTCCGCCTCGTCCTCCGAGACCCAGTAGTGCTTGTCGTTGTCCAGCACGGGGATCAGCACATACAGATGCGACAGCAGCACCTTGAGCGTCTGCGTCCCGCGAAGTCCCACCCGGAAATAGGGGCTTTCCCCCCACTCCGGAAAATGGTCGTCCAGAGGGAGGCGCTCCGCCGTCACTTCGTATCCCAGCGGCTCAAAGAGCCCGCGCAGTATCGCCTCGCCGCCCCTGCACGGAAAGACCGGCAGAACCGCTTCCAGGGGGATCGGCTGGTCCACCAGTTCGGGACGCTGCTTGGAGTTCCCGGCAAGGGCCGTCGAGAATACCCGCGCAAGCGCCACACTCATGAAGGACGTGGCGGCATAGGGCCGGTCATTCACGTACTGCTCCAGTGCGCCCCCCTCGCCGGCCGGGCCGCGGCGCCCGCGAACAAGCCCCACCGGGTCCACTTCCAGCAGGAGGGCCGCCGTGCAGCGGTCCTCCCCGGCCTCGGGGTACAGAACGTGGGCGCGTCCGAAAGACAGGTCAAGCGAGTGGACATGCGCGGGGTTCTTGTGAAGAAGAAACCCCAAGTCCGTCGCGGGACGGTGGGTTGTGGTTATCGTCAACAGCATGCTCGTTCTTCCCTGTTCGCGGGCCGGTCCCGCGAAGAATTGCCTATCCTATGCAATTAGTTCCGTTGGAAACAAGGCACGTCCCGTCTCCCGGTCGCCGGATAAGACAGCGTGGGCGCCGAAGCCAAGGCGGGCACGAGATCGCGTCAGTCGCTTCGCTCCTTCGCGATGACGCGCTTTTTCACAGTCATTGCGAGCCCCAGACCGCCGAAGGCGGGAATTCTGTCCATGAAGCCATGGATACGGGTGTCCTTTCCCTCTTCACCCCGGAGGGGTGAGGGCCATTAGCCGGTGGTTGAGCGAAGCGATACCA